>NZ_JANPML010000342.1:0-8677 GCF_031422795.1 Sandarakinorhabdus sp. | reverse complement strand
ACCACTGCCACGGCGCTGCAATCTGCGCGGGGCAAAGCCCCAGCTCATGCCGCACTGCAGCATCGCCGTGCCGCCAACCTGAGGATTGTTCATGCGTCGTCTTCTGCTCCTCGCGTCTGCCAGCCTGCTGCCCGCCATGCCAGCCTTTGCGGTTGATGAACAAATGGCTGAAACCATTGGCGAGGAAATCATCGTCACGGCGCAGAAATCCGAGCAGAAGCTGAACGACGTGCCGATCACTGTTACTGCCTACACCGGGCGGTCCTTGCGCGAAATCGGCGTCACCCAGTTCGATCAGCTGGCCGCCTATGTGCCCGGCCTCAATGTGCAGGAACAATCGCCCAACAACCCCGGTTTCGTGATTCGCGGTATCACGTCCGACACCGGCTCGTCGCAGGGCTCGCCCGCCGTGACGATCTATCTGAACGGCGTCGATGTCTCACGGTCGCGCGGGTCGTATTTCGATCTTTATGATCTGGAACGCGTCGAAGTCGTGAAGGGCCCGCAATCCACCCTGTTCGGCACCGCGGCTGCCGTGGGTGTGGTCAGCGTCATCACCGCCAAGCCGCGTGCCGGACTGTCGGGCGAACTACGCGTGGGCTATGGCAATTATGATCAGCGCCGCATCGATGGCCATGTGAACATCGGCAACGACATCATCGCCCTGCGCGTGGCGGGTGCCGTGAAGCTGCGCGACGGCGTGGTGGAAAACATCGCCGGCCGCCCCGGTTCGCAGACGCCGAACGGCCCGCGTGTCGATGATCTGAACGGCCAGGGCCAATATGGCGCCCGCGTCTCGCTGCGCTTCACGCCGACGCCCGATCTCACCGCCGATCTGGTCGCCACCTATGATGGCCAGCGCGCGCCGGGCACCGCCTTTTCGTCGGGCACGTTCGCGCCCACCGGCGGCACCACCAGCCCCTACAGCTTCAAGGAAGTCGCTGGATCGCCGTTCAGCCAGACCGCGCTAGGCGCTGACCAGCCCGGCCTGACGCGCAACGTTTATGACGTGAACCTGACGGTGAATGCCAAGATCAGCGACGCCTGGAGCATCACCACCATCGCCGGCTATCGCAATTTCGACAGCAACGAAGTGTTCGATGCCGATGGCACGCAGGCCTGGTATCTGGAATTCGCCGAAGACGCGCGCGGCGAGCAGATGAGCTTTGAAGCCCGCGCCAATTTCGACAATGAAAAGCTGCGTGGCTTCTTCGGTGCCAATTATTTCGCTGAAACCGGCTTCCAGTCGGTGCCGTTCAGTTCGGAAGAAGGCACTTTCCTGCAGTGCGCCGCGCGCCTGGTGCCGGGCCTGGCCTGCATCAACCCCGCCACCGGCCGTGTGGATGCCGCCGGCGCCACCGCCATCCTGACCCGCGGTGCCGCCACCGTGCTGCCCTATTCCGCCGAACTGTTCCGCAACTCGGCCGATATCACCACCTTCAGCGTGTTCGGCGATATCACCTTCATCCCCTTCCCCAAGCTGGAGATCAACCTGGGCGGACGCTGGCTGACGGAAGACCGTAACAGCGGCATTTCCACTCGCATCCCCAACAGCGTCATCACGCGCGGCCCGCTGATTGCCGGCGGCATCAACACCGATGGCCAGCTGCTCAGCGCGTCGGGCCGTTTCGATGCCTTCCTGCCGCGCGCCAACATCCTGTTCCGCGCCACCGACGATGTGAACCTGTATGCCACCTATTCGCGTGGTCGCCGTTCGCCGGTGGTGCAGGTCAACGCTGGCCGCATCGGCGGGGTGCTGGCGCCGAATGTGCGGGTGTTCCCGGCCGAACTGCTCGACAATTTCGAAGCCGGCGTGAAGGGCACCATCGGCAAGCTGAACTTCAGCCTTGGCGCCTACCTCATCAAATACAAGGATTTCCAGATTTCGGTGCCGCAGCAGGGCGCCCCGGCGCTGATCGTCAATGCCGACGCCACCAACAAGGGTGTCGAAGCCGAACTCAGCCTGAACCTGTCTGAAAGTGTGCGGCTGTTTGCCAACGGCGCCTATATCGATGCGCGCGTGAACAACGAACCGCGCTTCGGCAATTTCGCCGGCGATCGGTTCCGCCTGCAATCGGAATGGCAGGGTTCGGCTGGTGCCAATTTCCGCCTGCCGCTGGGGGACACGATCGAACTGTTTGCCAACCCCAACGTCACCCACCGTTCCAGCGTGTTCTTTGAACTGCCCAACAACCCGGTCACCAGCCAGGGCCCGGTCACGCTGGTCAACCTGCGCGCCGGCATCCGCGACCAAAAGGGCAAGTGGGAAATCATCGGCTTTGCCAACAATCTGTTCGACAAGGAATATCTGCTCGACGGCGGCAACACCGGCGGGGCGTTTGGTATCCCGACGTTCATTCGTGGCTTGCCGCAGCTGTTCGGGGTGGAAGCCGTCGCTCGCTTTTGAAGCTGGGGGGCTGGGGGTGGGACCTTCCCTCCCCTTGCCCCACCCCGCGCCCCGGTCTATCCCGATGGCATGAGCGAACCAGCCATCCGCCTCACCGGCCTGACCAAGACCTATGCCGGCGGCAAGCAGGCGCTGAAAGGCATTGATCTGGAAATCCCGCGCGGTTCGATCTTTGGCCTGCTGGGGCCGAACGGTGCCGGCAAATCGACCACCATCAACATCCTCGCCGGCCTGGTGAACAAGACCGCCGGCAGCGCCCGCATCTGGGGCTTCGACATCGACGAACATCCGCGCAACGCCAAGGCCAGCATTGGCATCGTGCCGCAGGAACTGGTGTTCGATGCGTTTTTCACGCCGTTTGAAACGCTGGAACTGCAGGCCGGCCTGTTCGGCGTGCCCAAGGCCAAGCGCCGCACCATGGAATTGCTGAAAGCAGTGCGGCTGGAGGACAAGGCGCATGTCTATTCGCGCACGCTGTCGGGCGGCATGAAGCGGCGGTTGCTGGTGGCAAAGGCCCTGGTGCACAACCCGCCGGTGCTGGTGCTGGATGAACCGACAGCGGGCGTCGATATCGAACTGCGGCAATTGCTGTGGGATTATGTGCGCGACCTGCACGCGCAGGGCACCACCATCGTGCTGACCACCCACTATCTCGAAGAAGCCGAAAGCCTGTGCGACCGCATCGCTATCATCAACCACGGTGAAGTGGTGGCCAACGACGAGACATCCAAGCTGCTGGGCACCACCGGCGACAAGGTGCTGGACGTGGTGGTGGATGCCGATCTGGCGGCCCCGCCGGCGCTGGTGACGTGCAAATCGGTCGAGCTGAAAGACCCGCGCCGCCTGATCATCACCTTTGACAAGCGCACAACCAACGCCGGCGCCGTGCTGGCCGGCCTGTCGGCGGCGGGCGTGGGCATCATCGATGTTTCCACCCGCGAGGCCGATTTGGAAGACGTGTTCCTGGAGTTGACCAGTGGCAAAAGCGCCGCCGCCTGAAGCCCGTCATTTTGATGCCATTGTCGTCGGTTCCGGTGCGGCCGGGCTGACGGCAGCATTGCATCTGGCCGAACATGGCACGGTGGCCGTGCTGGCCAAGGGCGATCTTGCCGATGGTTCTACCGCCTGGGCGCAGGGCGGCATTGCGGCCGTGCTGGATGCGGGCGACACGGTGGCGGCCCATGTCGACGATACGATGGTGGCCGGCGCCGGGCTCAACCACCGCGCCACGGTGGAAGTGGTCGCGGCCGGTGCCAGCGCCGCCATCGACCGGTTGGCGGCACTGGGCGTGCCGTTCAATCCCGGCGAGACCGTGTCCGAACGCTGGCACCTCACCCGCGAAGGCGGCCACAGCCACCGCCGCATCGTGCATGTCGATGATGCCACCGGCTGGGCAGTAAGCCAGGCGCTGATCAAGGCGGCGCAGGCGCATCCCAACATCACGCTGGTGCCGCACATGGCCGCGGTCGATCTCATCACCCATCGCCATGTGCTGCACGAACGCTTCCCGCAGCGGCGTTGCCATGGTGTCTATGCGCTCGACGCCAAATCGCGCCATGTCGTGCGCTTTGTGGCGCCCGCCACTGTGCTGGCCACCGGCGGCGCAAGCCGGGTCTATCTCTATTCCACCAACCCGGATGGCGCGACCGGTGACGGCATCGCCATGGCGTGGCGGGCCGGTTGCCGCGTGTCGAACATGGAATTCAACCAGTTCCACCCGACCTGCCTTTACCACCCCAGCGTCCGCAATTTCCTCATCACCGAAGCGGCGCGCGGCGAAGGCGGCCATCTGAAACTGCCCGACGGCAGCCGCTTCATGGCGCGTTATGATGATCGGCTGGAACTGGCCCCACGCGATGTGGTGGCCCGCGCCATCGATGCCGAAATGAAACGGCTGGGTCTGGAACATGTGCTGCTCGATCTGACGCACCTGGGCGCTGATTTCATCAAGGCGCATTTCCCCACTATCCACGCCCGGCTGCTGGAGCTGGACATTGATTGCACCACCCAGCCCATCCCGGTGGTGCCGGCAGCGCACTACAGCTGCGGCGGCGTGATGGTCACGCTGGATGGCCGCACCGATCTGGCCGGCCTGTGGGCGGCTGGCGAAGTGACGCAGAGTGGCCTGCACGGCGCCAACCGGCTGGCATCGAACTCGTTGCTGGAATGCCTGGTGTTCGGCCAGGCCGTGGCCGACGATATTGCCGCACAGGCACCGCCCGCCGCGCTGCCAGAGGTGAAGCCCTGGGATGAAAGCCGGGTCACCGACAGCGATGAAGAAGTGGTGATCGCCCATAACTGGGATGAACTGCGCCGCACCATGTGGGATTATGTCGGCATCGTGCGCACCGACAAGCGGTTGGAACGCGCCGCCCACCGGGTGAAGAATCTGCGCAAGGAAGTGCAGGATTATTACGGCAATTTCCGCATCACCGCCGATCTGATCGAACTTAGAAACCTGGTGACGGTGGCTGATCTGATCGTGCGTTCGGCCCGCCGCCGCCGCGAAAGCCGCGGGCTGCATTACAGCACCGATTATCCGGGGTTGGCAGCCGATGCGGCCGATACCATCCTTGATCCGGTGATGACGCGCGAAGCCTGAGCGTCAGGCCGCGGCCCGGCGGGTGAGCGGGAACGGCTGCGGCTGGCCAAACAGCCAACCCTGCGCCAGATCACAGCCCAACCGGGTGAGCAGCTGGCGCTGGGCGTCGTTTTCGACACCTTCGGCCACCACCTGCTTACCCATCGAATGGGCCAGATCGATGGTGGCGCGCACCACCTGCTGGTTGCCAGCCGATTCCGACAAACGAGCGATGAAGCTGCGATCGATCTTGACGATATTGGCCGGCACGTCGCGCAGTTGGATCAGGCTGGCATGGCCGGTGCCGAAATCATCCAGCGCCACACTGACTCCGGCATCGCGCAGACATTCCAGCGCTTCGATCAACGCGCCGCCCAGCCCGCTCATCACCACCAGTTCCGTCACTTCCACCACCAGCGAATGCGGCGGCACGCGGTAGCGGGCCAGTTCATCTAGAACGGCAACAGCTGCAGCCGTGCCCTGCAACTGGCTGCCGACGAAATTGACCGCCATGGTCAGATCCCGGCCATCGCTGCGCAGAGTGGCCAGCTGTTCCAGCGCCAGTTTCAGCACATGCGCCTGGAGTTGCGGCAGCAGGGTGGATTCACGCAACACATCGGGGAAATCGCCCGGCGCCAGCAGGCCCAGCCGCGGATGCTGCCAGCGGAGCAGCGCCTCATAGCCGACCAGCGTATCATCCAGCTGCACAACACGCTGATAATGGAGCATGAACTGATTTCCAGCCAAGCCAACCCGCGCTTCCGACAGCAGGCGGGTGCGGGCTTCGGCTTCATCGGCCATGCTGCTGTCATAACTGCGCCAGCAGCCTCTGCCGGCGGCCTTGGCCCGGTACAGCGCCAGATCGGCCTGTTTGAAGATGCGGGCCAGCGACATGCCCTTGTCTTCCGATGCACTGTGGCCGGCGCAGATCGAGATGGTGAGATTATGGCCCGAATGGCGCAGCGGCACACCTGATGACAGCGCGATCATCTGGCGCACGGCCGACAAGCGTTCGCGCGCCGCACCGGTGAGCAGGATCACGAATTCGTCGCCGCCAACCCGGGCAATATTGGCTTCGGGGCCAGCGGCCGCGGTCAATCGTTCCGCCACCGCCACGATCAGCGCATCGCCCGCATCATGGCCGGCCATGTCGTTCGTTTGCTTCAGGAAATCGATATCGATCGCAATCACGTCGATACCGGAATTGCGGGCCAGCGGCTGTTCCAGCATGTTCTGGAACAGCGCGCGGTTGCCAAGGCCGGTGAGCGCATCGGTGGTCGCCACCCGGAACAGGGTTTCGCGTTCGGCATCGGCGGCATCGGCATCGCGGCGCAGCTGGCGGAAGCGATCGGCAATCGCCAGCGACAGCAGCAGCGATTCCCAGCCAATGGCGGCAAAGCCGGCAAGATCGACCAGATCATCCTGCGGCAGCAGCCCCAGATTGCGGAAGATCCGCAGCACCAGCACCGCCAGCGCCGGCACCCAGCCCGCCAGATAATACCAGATCGCCCGGCTGCCGCGCAGCGCTGCAAATCCCGACGCCACCGTGAGGGTGAGCGTGATGACGATCAACCAGACGTTGAGCAGAAGATCGCTCACCGCCGCCAGAAAAAACGTGTCGAACGCCGCCACCACCGATGTGAGCGCAACGCCCATGCCGGCAAGTTGGCCAAAATCGATCAGCCGCTGGGGCAGCTTGTCCTTCTCGATCAGCGAGAAGAAGAAAGCCGCGCCAGACACCACCAGCAGCCCCAGCAGGAGATAGAAAGTGCGCACCGAGGCCGGCCCGGCCAGGAACGGAAAGATGTTGAGGATCGCACCGGACCACACCAGCAGATAGCCCAGGCTGCCCGCCAGCCACACGACATACCAGCGCTGGAAACCGGTGCGCAGCCAGGTGAGCAGGAACATGTTGTAGACAAAGGCCGAAAACAACATGCCGAGCACCAGGGCGACCTGTACTGTCCAGCGCAGCACATGCGATTCATGCCCGGCTGCATCCATCGCCTTGATGGTGCGCAGCAGATCTGGCGCGTCCATGTTGCGGTAGCCGATCTGGATGGCAGTCACATCCGGTCCCGCCACGGGTATCTGGAACCGCAGATTATTGCCCATGGTCCAGTTGCGGGTCAGCTCGAACTGGCCGCGGCGGATCACGGCCACGCCGCCATCATGCACCACCCGGATTTCGATGGCGGTAAAACGCACATTGTCGATCACCAGGTTCCAGCCCACCGGCATGCGCTGCAAGCGCGCCGGATCAACGATGAACCAGGTCCATTGGCTGGGCGATTCCTTGCTAGCAGCCGGGCCAGCAGCCGGGCTCGCAGTCGGGGAAATCGGAGTGATGCACGTGTTGCCCTGACAGGTCGGAACGTGCCTGTACGCAAGTTGCACGTTCTCTGCCCGCGCTGGTGCGACCCACAGCGCGAAGAACAGCCCCACCACCAAAACGATCAGACCCCAAGATCGTTTGGTGAAGGGGGCCAGGAGACTCATCAGAGCCAATGTCGGTCTGCTGCTGTGTCGCAACATCCGTCCTTTGCTTACCCCTCGTAAGCGACCAACATACGGGAGAAGCCGTTTAGGAACCATTACTGCCCCGTTCGGGCAGTGCCTATACAGGGTAAAAACCCAGAAAATTCAGTCCGAATCAGCGCATCAACTGCCGAACATCAACCAGATGCCCCGAAATTGCCGCCGCTGCTGCCATCGCGGGCGACAACAAGTGGGTGCGTGCGCCCGGGCCCTGGCGGCCGACGAAATTGCGATTCGACGTGCTGGCACAGCGCTCGCCAGCCGGCACCTGATCGGGGTTCATGCCCAGGCACATGGAACAGCCGGGTTCCCGCCATTCAAAGCCGGCGTCGATGAAGATGCGGTCCAGCCCCTCGGCTTCGGCCTGGCGCTTGACGAGGCCGGAGCCCGGCACGACCAGCGCCTGACGCACGTTGCTGGCGACCTTGCGGCCCTTCACCACGTCGGCCGCGACCCGCAGATCCTCGATGCGACTGTTGGTGCAGCTGCCGATGAAGATATTCTCCACGGCCACATCCTGCATCAGCGTGCCGGGTATCAGGCCCATGTAATCCAGGCTCTTGGCGGCAGCGGCGCGCTTGCCGGCATCGGCAAAGCTGGCGGGATCGGGCACGGCGCCAGTGATGGCCACCACATCATCCGGGCTGGTGCCCCAGGTGACCAGCGGAGCGATGGCGCTGCCGTCGATCTCGATGCGCTTGTCGAAGCTCGCGCCCGGATCGGTCTTCAGCGTTTGCCACCAGGCCAGCGCGGCATCCCACGCCGATCCCGTGGGCGCGCGCGGGCGGCCCGCAACATAGGCGATGGTCTTGGCGTCGGGCGCAATCAGGCCGGCACGGGCCCCGGCCTCGATGGCCATGTTGCACAAGGTCATGCGGCCTTCCATCGACAGCGCTTCGATGACCGGGCCAGTATATTCAAACACATGGCCAGCGCCGCCGCCAGAACCCAGCACACCGCACACGGCCAGCGCCACATCCTTGGCCGACACGGAGAAACCCAATTCGCCCGTCACATGCACTTCCAGCGTCTTGGACTGGCGCAGCAGCAGCGTCTGTGTCGCAAACACATGTTCCACTTCCGAGGTGCCGATGCCGAACGCCAATGCCCCAAATGCACCATGGGTGGCGGTGTGGCTGTCCCCGCAGACC
>NZ_JANPML010000341.1:0-2089 GCF_031422795.1 Sandarakinorhabdus sp. | reverse complement strand
CGCATCGGCAAACAGCGCGGCGGCGGCGAAACGATTGGCCGGCGCGTGCTCGACATGGCGGCGATGCACACGGCCACCGCCGGCCAGCACCAGGAAATCCGCCTCGATCACCCCGGTCACGCGCGCGCCAAAGGGCAATTCACGCAGCACGGCGGCCTTGATGCTGGCCGCGACAAACACTGGGGCCAAGCGTGCGCTGATCTGGCGGGTCGGCTGGGCCTCGGGCAGTGCCAGCGCGTCGAAAGACACCCAGCCGATGTAGCGATCATGCAGCGAGCGCCCCAGCGCAAAGCCGGCTTTCACCTCGACAATTTCAAAGCCTTCGCCCAGCAGCAGCTCGCTCACCGCTTCGGCGGATGCATCCGGCCCGTTGCGCATGGCGGTGCGCGGCGCGCTGCAGACCAGCGCCCGCGGTTCGACATAGCGCACCGCGCCAATCTCGCCAGCCAGACCCAGCTCCACCACATCCGGGCCAGCAAACCATTCGCGCGGTTCGAAACGCTGGGCCGGGCCCCGCAATACCCAACTCATCCGAACCGGCTCCTCAGCAAGGCCCAACTGGCGCGCAGACCCAGCGCTTCACCGCCCTTGGGGCGGCCGGGGCGGGCGGCATTGTTCCAGGCAAATGTATCGAAATGCGCCCACGGCACGCCGGCAGGCACGAATTTTTCCAGAAACAGCGCCGCGGTGATGGCCCCAGCAAAACCGCCATCGGCGCTGTTGACCATGTCGGCCAGGCTGGATTTCAGCATGTCGTCATAGGGTGCCCACAACGGCAGCCGCCACGCCGGATCGCCCACAGCTGCGCCGGCAGCAATCAATTCGCTGGCCAGTGCATCGTCGTTGGCAAACAGCGCCGGCAGATGCGGCCCCAGCGCTACGCGGGCGGCGCCGGTGAGCGTGGCGAAATCGAGGATCAGCGCCGGGTTCTTCTCGGCGGCCAGGGCGATGGCATCGCACAGCACCAGCCGGCCTTCGGCATCGGTGTTGGTGATTTCCACCGTCTTGCCGGCGCGGGTGGCGATGATGTCGCCGGGGCGCATGGCGTTCCCGGAAATGGCATTTTCTGCCGCCGGGATGATCAGGTGCAGCCGCACCCGCAGATTGGCCTGGATCACCAGTTTCGCCAGCGCCAACGCGTGCGCGGCGCCGCCCATATCCTTCTTCATCAGCGCCATGCCGCTGCCGGGCTTGATGTTGAGGCCGCCCGAATCAAAGGTGATGCCCTTGCCGATGATGGCCACCACTGGATGCGCGGCGTCGCCCCACACGGCTTCGATCAGGCGCGGGGCCTGTGATGCCGCGCGGCCCACGGCGTGGATGGCGGGAAAATTTTGATCGATCAGCGCTTCGCCGGTGATCACCCGCACCTCTGCCAATGGGCCCAGCGCATCAATCACGGCCTTTGCCAATTCGGCGGGGCCCAGGTCGCTGGCCGGCGTATCGATCAGATCGCGCACCAGCGCCACGGCTTCGGCTTCACTGGCGGCGGCGGAAATCGCGCCCAGGCTAGTGGTGGTCAACACGCGCGCGCCCTTGGGCTCCAGGCGGCGATAACGGCCAAACCGATGTTGCGCCAGGCACCAGCCCAGCCCGGCCTGGCCCAGATCGCCGCTCAGCGCATAGCGGCCGGCCGGCAGCCTGGCAGCGGCGGCGGCCAGCGCCCATGGGCCCAGTTGCGCTGCTTCGGCCACACCAACAGCAACGCTCCAATCGGCCGCGCCATCGCCGGGCAGGATCACCACGCTGTCAGCCGCTGCCTTGAAGTCCTGCGCCGCCACGGACACCCGTACGCGCTCGCTTTGTGCGCCCAGCCAGCCATCCAGCCCAGCCTTGGTCACCGGGGTCAGCGCAGTGGCCGCCTGGCCATCAGCAGCAGCAAGCAGGCCGGCAAAGTCGGTCAAACCGGCGCTCCGAACAGATCAGCCTCGTCGGCGTCTTCGATGTTGACCATGACGATATCGCCCGGCTTCACACCGCCGGCGTCGCGCAGATGCACCATGCCGTCGATTTCGGGCGCGTCATATTTGCTGCGCCCGGAAGCGCCGCCGTCTGCATCCACCTCGTCGATCAGCACTTCGATTGTGCG
>NZ_JANPML010000340.1:0-2757 GCF_031422795.1 Sandarakinorhabdus sp. | reverse complement strand
ATAGGCGCTGTTGAACAGCTCGCCATAGGCCGCCAGCGTCTTGATGCTGGCGATGGCGTTGGCGGTTTCCACCAGCCCCAGCAATTGCCGCCCGCGCGCCGAACTGGCCAGCAGCGCCGCCAGCGCTTCCTGCGCGTCCACGCCGGCGGTGCCGACCCCGGCGAGCACGTTCACCGGATAGCCCAGCTGCTGCAGAATCGCGTTGTGCGGGATGGCGCGGATCGAGCGCAACGACGCGTCGCGGTCGCTGCCGATATCGCTCTGGCGCTTCAGGCGCCGCGAACCCGTCACCGGGATCAGGCCCAAGCCGAACGCCGTGATCGCCCGCGCGTAGGGCCGCGCTTCGAACATCTGGCGCTGGTGCCGGCGGATCATGCGGTAATAATCAAGGCTGAGATCGGTGCGGGTGTAAAATGGGTCGTCACTGCCGCCGTGCGCCAGTGTGGGCGAGATTTCGGCAATGCGGGCCAACGTCGCCAGCGCCAGCGCATCATGGCCGAAGAACAGGAAGCCATCGCCGCCCTGAAAGCTGGCTTCGGCCTCGACGCGGATGCCAGCGGCGGCGAACTGTGCCCGTGCCCAGCGGCTGAGCGGCCAGGCCAGGCGGTCGGTGAAGCTGGCTGGGTGGGCGCCGCGGCCCATGGATTCGCCGTGGGTGTTGAAGATCAGCGCCGCCACATCCGACAGGCTGTTCTTGACCATGGCGCGGGCCAGCCGGCCCTGCAGCCGCTCGATCGCAAGGGCAGCCGGCACCTGGCCCACAAAACGCCCGGCATCGGAAAAACCGGTCTGGATCGCCACCCGGCCGCGGGCGCGGGCATAGGCGCGGTAGGCCGGCTCAGCCAGCAGCGCATCGAGGAAGCGGCCGCCATGTTCCAGCGCTGCCTCTGTCTCGAACAGCGGCGACACGTCCACCTTGTCGGCGATGCCAAACAGCCTGGCGAAATAGAGCGCGGCCAGCACGGTTTGCGGCTGTTCGCACTCGGCAATGAGCAGACGAATGGGGGTATCGGCATCCAGATGCTTAAGGATCGCCGCCATGGCGAGGAACTGGCGCACGGCGGTCGTGCTTTCCACCGCCAGCGCGGCGAAATTGGACCGCAAGGGCTTCACCGTATCGAGCAGGCCGCGCAGCCTGATCAGCGCCTGGCCGCTGCCCATGTCGAGCGTGCCATCGGGATCGATGCGGCGGCGAATGGCGTTGTGCAACTGCGCTGCGTTCACCCGGAAGTGGATCCAGCCCATGCCCAGGCCATCGGCGGCCATGGCAGCGGCCAGCACCAGATGGGCGCGCGCCTGATCGGCGGGCAGGCTGGCTGCGGCTGCCCGCAACTGGGCAATGGGTTCGGCCAGACTGGTCAGCGCATCGACATGCGGCGCGGTCATCCGGTTGGCGATGGCCGACAGCGCGGCGGCATCATCGGTATTGCCGCTGATCAGCGCCGCCTGGGCATGGGCATAGGTGCCCGCCCGTGACAGCCGCTCGGCCAGCGCCAGCTCGCCCAGCCGGGCGGCTTCACCGGCCAGCAAGGCCAGTCGCTCACCCTTTTCGTGGGCGCGAAATCCGATGCTGGTGGCCCAGCCGATGTCGGTGCGGCCATCCATGTCATAGCCGACCCAGCTTGCAAGCCGGAACAGGCACGGGGTGAGCGCTTGCCATTGATCGGGGTAGGCGCTCGCCGCCACGGCCAGCACTTCGCCGTGCAGCAGATCGCGCGCTGCCAGCGCCCGGGTGATGGCCGCCAGCACGGCCTCATGTTCTTCCAGCAGGCTGGGGGCGGGGCGGGTTTCCACCGGCGCGATGGCGACCGGCGTGCCGCTCACCGCCGCTTGCGCCACGGCGCCATATTCATCCTGGGTCAGCAGAAAGGTCGGGTGCGCGGTGAACACCACGTGCAGCAGCGGCGCTTCCCAGCGCGCCTTGAAGGCGGCGAAATCGCCCGTGGCGCTGGCTTCGACCTGCGCCCGGAAGGCGGCCACATTGTCGGCTTCATCCAGTGTGCCGAGCAGTCGCGCCAGCCGCTGGGCGCGGGCCTGCAGGCCTTCCCGGCCCAGTTCGGCAATTGCGCCAGCCAGGCCGGCCAAGGTCACGTCGCCGGTTTCCAGCGCGCGGCTGATTTCCAGCCCCAACTGGAACACCGGATTGAACAACGGCGTTTCCGCCGTGCGGGCGTGAAGTTCGGCGAGGCGCTGGCGATATTGCTCGATCATGCCGCCATGGTCGCCGTTTTTGTGCAGTGCGGCAAGCCTGATCAGGCCGGGAATCGGCAGGCAGACGCGCGGGCGGTGAAGTGCAGATCGGCGAACCAGCCGCGCGCCGTGCCGCCGGTCTGATCCGTGTCAACCGCCACCGCGACCGACGTGGCGGTGCCGCTGGTGCCGGGGAAGGCGCGGGCATAATCGCGGGCCAGGTCCATGCGCTGTTCCACCCAGCGGCCGGCAGCGCCGGCGCCGCTTTGTGCCACCACCATCTGGGCGCGATCGGTATAGGCGTTGGGCGCGGTGGTGCCGACGGGGTGGCTGTTGTCCCACACATAATTCACCGCGGCATCAGGCAGGGGGCCGGCAACGAGCCGGCGGGCCATGCCAAGCTTGAGCCTGGTGCCCAGGCCCAATTGCGTGTCGGGAATGTCGAAGCCGACATAGACGCGGGCGGCGTAATCATCGCCGGCCTTGGTCTTCATGTTGGCGGCGGCAATGGGCGCTTCGATGCGCCAGCGCCAGCACAGGATGGGGGTGGCGGCCAGATCGACCGTG
>NZ_JANPML010000339.1:0-2192 GCF_031422795.1 Sandarakinorhabdus sp. | reverse complement strand
CGAGGACGGCAGCTACAGCTGGAAGTTCGACAATTATCTGCACTTGCCGTGGGCGCACGACACCAATCCGGCACTGGTCGCCGAATTGTGGAGCCGCATCACCTGCCCGACGCTGTTGATGTATGGCGAAAAAAGCTGGGCGTCGAACCCGGTTGACGATGGCCGCATCGAACAATTTTCCACCGCCCGGGTGGTGACCTTCGAAAATGCCGGCCACTGGCTGCACCACGATCAGTTCGATCGCTTCATCGCTGAACTGCGGGCCTTCCTCTGATCAACTGACTCCGGCCAAGGGGCGGCGTTGGCTGGCGATGACCCCGGCCAATTCCAGCGCCTTGTTGAGCGCATCGGCTGCCGGCACCTTTACATCGGGGGTGACGCCGGTGCCCTCCCAGCCCACGCCGGTGGCGGGATCATGGCTGCGGCCGCCGGGCACAAAGGCCCTAAAGCCGCCAGGCAGGCCTATCTCGCCGCCGAAATTTCCGGCCCCGTAGGTGGTCTCGCCAATCAGCGTGGCGCGCTGCGTGCGCTTGAGTGCAAGCGCCAGATGCTCGCCGGCCGAAGCCGTGGCCTTCGAGGTGAGCAGGAACACCCGGGCATTGCCCAGCAATGGCTTGGCCGCGGGCAGCACGACATGCAGGCGGCGCACCACTTCGCTGGACGAGGGTTGGCGCAGCAGTGTCTTGCCATCGCTCAATGGCCCCATCCCGCCCGCTTCCACGGCGGCGCGCGTGTCCATCATCACCAGATCGGCGCGCTGGCGGAACAGCTGCGGGAACAGATGATCCATCTCGTCCAAGCCGCCGCCCCGATGCTGGCGGGCATCGATGATCAATGTGGTGGCGCCGGCATGGGCGGCAACGAAATCATCGACTTTCTGCAGCGTCTCGGGATCGCCGGGGAACCCATCAAACCGGATATAGGCGACACCATCGGCGATCCAGCCGCTGGCCGGAATGGCAGGAGGCCGCTGCATCACCATGACCCGCGCCGGTTCGCCTTGCGGCTTGGCGCCGGGAATCGGCGTGCCGTCGGCCGTGACCACCACCGGGCGGCCACCATGCGCGGGGCCGGCACCGCCCACGCGCGGCGGAAAGACGCGCAAATGGCCATCCTTGGCCGTCGCCTGCAGATCGGCTGTCAATCGTGCCGCCAACCCCGCCGGATCAGAGAAACCCGCATAGGCGCCGGCGGCCAGCTTGGCCTTCAATGCCGCGCCATAGCGCTTGGCCACATCCGGGAAGACGAAATAATCAGCCAACGTCCTGGCGAGGCCTTCGACCAGTGCTGCTGCATCCACGGCTTGCGCAGCGGGCGGTGCGGCCTGAGCCGGCTGGGAAGTGGCGCTGTCGGGTGTGCCGCACAGCAATGCGGCGACCGTGGTAAACAGCAAGGCCCGCGAATTTTTGGCAGCGAGAAAGTGAGCAGGCATTTTTGAACGAACCTCGTTATAGCAGGGGGATAGGAAGGTATATAGTCGGGCGATGACGCTTTGTGCGGGCAAAGAAAGTGCTGAGTGTGCCAAAATTTGGCGCTAACCGGGCTGGTAATGCGAGAGGTTTGCAGCATGGATGAATTTGATCGCAGCTTGCTCGGGTTGCTCCAGCAGGATGGTCTGGCCACGGCCGACGAACTGGCGGCGGCCGTGCCGCTGTCGCCATCAGCCATTGCCCGCCGTGTGCGCCGGTTGCGCAGCGATGGCACGCTGGCCGCCACCCGCGCCGTGCTGTCGGAACAGCATCTCGGCCGCCGCTTGCGGGCGCTGGTGACAGTGCAACTGCATGATCATGCCCCAGAGGCGGGGCTGGCCGCGCTGCGGGCGACACTGGTTAACCATCCCGAGGTGCAATTGTGCCTCGAGATCTCCGGCCCCAGCGATTTCATGCTCCTGGTCAGCGTGGCCGATATGCCCGCCTTCAATGCATTTGCCGACCGCTATCTGGCCGGCAGTGCAGTGGTGCGCCGCTATGAAACGGCGTTTGTGAAGAAGGCGCTGAAATTTAGCACAGCTGCGCCGCTGGCCGGTTGATCAGGCCGGCGCTCGGCCCCAAGCGGCCATGAAGGTTTCAGCCGCAGCCCGTACCTCAAAGCGTCCTTCGGCGATGGCATCGGGGCCGGCAAGGCCGTGCAGGTGGCGATCCACCACACCGGCGCGGCACAGGCCGCTGAATTGCTGGGCGGCCAGCGCCGGG
>NZ_JANPML010000338.1:0-5991 GCF_031422795.1 Sandarakinorhabdus sp. | reverse complement strand
CAGATCGCAACTGCGCTGATAGAGGATGCCGGAAAGGCGACCATCAGCAACGAAATATTGGTAGGTCATGTGGCAGGGCGGCAGCGCCATTTGGGTAAGTTCCGGCACGTTCCAGCCGGTGAAGATGTGGCGGCGGCTGGCAGGGTTGTGCTTCAGGCCGTGCACCAACTCTGTCATCTGATCAAACGGCGTATCAGCGCGAAAGCTGCCGTCTTCGTTGGCGGCATAACGCGGCCAGCGCCGCCACTGCACGCCATACACCGGGCCCAGATCGCCCCAGCGCGCGGCGAATTCATCATCGGCGATGATGCGGGCTTCGAATTCGTCGCGGCTCAATTGCTCGCCGGTGGCGCGGCGATAGGCGTCCAGCGGCCAGTCCGTCCAGATATGCACGCCCTGTTCCACCAGCGGCCGGATGTTTGATTCGCCGTTCAGGAACCAGATCAGCTCCTTCACGGCGGATTTCCAATAGACGCGCTTGGTGGTGAGCAGCGGCACCGTGCCATCGGAAAGATCGAACTTCAGCGTCTCGCCAAACAGGGCGCGCGTGCCGGTGCCGGTGCGGTCGCCGCGGGTCGCGCCTTCGCGCCACACACGGTCCATCAGGGAAAGATACTGTTGTTCGCCGGTCAAAGTCATTGCCCCTTGTCAGGGATATGGCGCGCACCCGTCAACAGGCACCACACGTCTGTCCACAGCGACGGGGAGGCGGCAGATGTTTGGCACGGCAACCACAGGCACCAGCCACGATATCCAGGCCGTGCCGGGCCTGTGGCGCGACGCCCATGGCCAGGCGGCGGCTCTGGCCAGCCGGGGCAACACCCGCGCGGCGCTGCGTTCGGCCATGCTGAAGGATCGCAAGATCGTGTTGATGGATCGGCTGGGCTGGGATCTGCAATCGCCCGATGGATTGCATGAAATTGACGAATATGATGGCGATGACACGCTGTATCTGATCGTTCATCAGCCGGAAACTGGCCGTCATCTCGGTTCGGTGCGGCTGCTGCCGTCCACCGGCGCGCACCTGTTGGGCGACAAATTTGCCCATCTGTGTGCCGATGAAGTGCCCATCGGGCCTGATGTGTGCGAAATCACCCGGCTGGTGACCGCGCCCGGCCTGTCGCGCATCGAGGCACTTCAGGTGCGCCGGCAACTGTCCATCGCGCTGTTCGAACACGCGCTGGCCGCTGGCATCACCCGCTATACCATGGTCACGCATCTGCCCTGGCTGCCCAGCCTGCTGTCGATCGGCTGGGATGCCGAACCGATGGGCATGCCGCACGGCGAAGGGGTGAACGCCGTGGCGGCCCTGCAGATCTTCGTCAACGAAACCACTTTGCAGCGCCTGCGCAGCGCCTGGGCGATCGCCCGGCCCGTGTTGCCGCTGCCCACCATCGGCAGGGAGAATGAACGGGCGTTTTGACCCTGCGCCCGTCGCTTTCCCGCCGAGGATGCCCCGGCCTGCTGAATCCACCTGCAAACGGCCCTCCCCGTGCGCAGAATTTGGGGCAGGCCGGGGCATCCATCCTCGATCGAACCATCGGCCATGATGCTGCCTGAACTGCTCGCCCTGTGGCATGTCGCGCTGGCCGAAGCCTTGTTGCTGGTGGCGCTGCTGGTCGCCATCAACGGCCTGGACGATCTGGCCATCGACAGTTTGTGGCTGTTGATGCCGCGCCACCGGCGCAAACCCCAGTTGTTCGCGCCAACGCCGCCGCCAGAGTCGCCTTCAGGGTCGCCTTCTCCGCGCTTTGCCATCCTGATCCCGGCCTGGGACGAATCGGCGGTGATCGGTGCCATGCTGCAACGCCTGCTGGCCAGGCTGGACTGGCCGGATTATGCCGTGTTTGTTGGTCTTTATCCCAACGATCCCAAGGGCCAGGCGGCTGTAGCGGCGCTTACCGATTCGCGGTTGCATGCGGTGGTTGGCGCCGCGCCGGGGCCAACCACCAAGGCTGATTGCCTCAACAGCCTGTGGCGGGCGGCATTGGCAGAGGAGGCAACCAGCGGCCAGCCCTTTGATGCCATCGTGCTGCACGATGCCGAAGACGTGGTGCACGCGCAGGAACTGGCGGTGTTTGCCGCGCATCTGCCGCAATCGGCCATGGTGCAATTGCCGGTGCTGCCCCTGCCGGATGCCGACAGCCCGTTGATTTCCGGCCATTATATCGATGAGTTTGCCGAAGCCCACGCCAAGGATCTGCTGGTGCGGCACTGGCTGGGCGCAGCGGTGCCGGCGGCCGGCGTGGGCGTGGCCATCGATCGCGCCATGCTGGGCCGCATTGCCGATGCCCGCGGCGGCGCGCCCTTTGATGCCGCCAGCCTGACCGAGGATTATGAGCTGGGCCAGCATGTGCATGCGCTCGGTGGGCGCGGCTGCCTGGTGTGGGTGATGGCCGATGGCCAGCCAGTGGCCACGCGGGAACATTTTCCGGCGTCGTTCGAAGCTGCAGTGCGCCAGAAATCGCGCTGGCTCACCGGCATTGCACTGGCCGGCTGGGACCGGATTGGCTGGCGCGGCGGCATGATCAACCGCTGGATGCTGCTGCGTGATCGCAAGGCACCGATGATGGCGCTGCTCACGCTGGCGGCCTATGTCATCGCGGCGCTGTTGGGGGTCGATGAACTGCTGCGCGCGGCATCACCGGCGGCGGCGCGGCTGCCACCGGTGGCCGGTGCGGTCACCCGGGCGTTGTTGTGGCTGAATTTTGCGCTGTTGTGCTGGCGCTTGCTGGTGCGCGCGCTGTTCACGCTGTCGGTGCACGGCCTCACCGAAGCCTTGCTGGCCACGCCGCGCGCGCTGGTCGGCAATCTGATCAATGCCATGGCGGCGCTGCGGGCGCTGTCGCGATACCGGCAGGCCCTGCGCAGTGGTCGCCGGCTGGCCTGGGACAAGACCAGCCACCGTTTTCCCGGCCTGCTGCCGTGATCGACGGCAATGGCTTGAAGGGCCGGCCGCTGCGGGCATTGGCCGGGCTGGGCCTGGTGCTGGGCTTGTGGATTGCAGTTCGGGTGCCGGCCATGCAGCACGAACTGCAGGCGCTGGCGCTGTTGGCAGCGCCAGCTGCCCGGTTGGTGTTGGCGCAAAGGCCGCAGGCGGAACCGCCGCCGTTGCCACGGGTCGCTGCCGGGCGGATGTGGCCAGCGCCGCTGCTGCCAGCAACGATGCCGCCTTTGCTGCTGCGGGCCCAAACCAGCCCTTTTCCTGGCCCCATTCCCAGCGTGCCAGCAGCTGCGCCGATTGCGACAACTCCGGCCAACCCGCTGCCAGTGCCCGCCATGCTGCCGGCAACGCCGCCCGATCCGGCCTTCGCGCTTGCCGCCCACGCCTATGATCGGCAGCGCACCGGCCAGCGCCGTCAGGCGGCCGCGCTGTTTGATGCGGCGCTGGCCCAGCAGCCCGGCAATCGCCAATGGCAGGCCGATCGCAAGGCGTTGGGCCAGCGCTGGCAACTGGGCGGCTTTGCCCTGCTGCGCGATGGCGGCAGTTCCGGGCCCGCGGCCTCGCCCGTGCTGGGCGGCGGCCAGTTGGGCGGCAGCATTGCCTGGCTCACCGATCCTTTTGCCCGCCGGCCGCTGGCTCTGGTGGCGCGCGCCAATGTCGCTGCCGATGCCGGCGGTGTGCGCGGAGACACGGCGCAGCTGGCGCTGGGCCTGCGCCAGACGCTGCTGCCCGGCGTATCGCTGTCCGTCGAGCGGCTGGTGCCGCTGGGCGATGCCACAAGCGGCGCCTTCACCGCGCGGCTGGCGGCTGGCGGCAAGTGGCAGCGCCTCGAAGCCTATGGCGAGGCCGGTGCGCTCGATTCGGGGCAGGTCTATGCCGGCGGCCAGGCGCGGGCGCGGGTGATCAGGCTTGGCCCGGCCGTGGTGCAAGCCGCCACTTGGGCCAGCGTGCAAACCGGCTCGCCCACTGTTTGGCGGGTCGATGTTGGCCCTTCGATGAGCGCCCGCATCAAGGGTGTCCGCATCGAGGCCGACTGGCGACAACGCGTGGGCGGCAATGCGGCGCCGGGCAGCGGCCCGGTGCTGACGGTGTCTGCGGGGTTTTAGTTGGTGGTGCCGGCCCGGTCGAAGATCGTCTGCAACTCTGCCATCGTTCGCGGCTGCTGCAGCGCCAGCATCAGCAGGATGCGTGCCTTTGCCGGGGTCAGTTCGCGGCCGCCGATGGTCGGCACCCGGTCATCATCGTCCGACTGAGCAGCCGGTTCCGCGCGCCGCACATCGCCGTGGCCTTGGCGCGGCGTGGTCACCACCGGGATGTTTTTTGCCACCAGCGCCCGCAGCGCCTTGCGGGCGCCGCTGGAAACGCCGCCAGTACCAACTCCGGCCACGATCACGCCATCGGCATCGCGGGCGATATCGCGCACTTCGTCTTCGGTCTGGCCGGCATAGGCATATACCACTGCAATGCGCGGCAACTTGGCCTCGCCCAGGGCCAATACGGCGGGCTGCGGCTGCGGCGGCCCGAAATAGCGCGGGGCAAGGTTCAGCACATGGCCAATCGGGCCGCGGCTGGGAGCGGTAAAGGCCTCGATGCGGTTCACGTCGAATTTGGTGACCGAACGTGGATCAAAGATGCTGTCGTTCATCACCACCATCACGCCCCGTCCGGCCGAAGCAAGCGCAGTGACGACCCGGATGGCATCCAGCATGTTCTGCGGACCATCGGCGGAAACAGCCGTGCTGGGCCGCATCGCGCCAACCACCACAACCGGCTTGGTTGGCGGCAGGATCAGGCTGAGCAGGAAGGCGGTTTCTTCCAGTGTGTCGGTGCCGTGCGTGACGACGATTCCGGCAACATCGGGATCGGCAAAGGCCGCCAGTGCGCGGGCATGCAGCTTGCGCCAGATGGCTTCATCCATGTCGCTGCTGGGCACGTTGGCGATCTGCTCACCCGAAACCCGGGCAATCTTGTCCACCCCCGGCAGCGCGGCAATCAGATCGTCCACCGATACTGCGCCTGAACGATAACCGGTGCCGGCGGCATTGCCCCGGCCAGCGATGGTGCCGCCGGTGGCCAATATCCGCACGTGGCCGGTGGCGGCGGACATGGCCGGCTGTGCGTGCAGCGCCGTGCCGGCCAGCAATGCCGTGGCGGCCATCATCCATGTGAAACTGTGCAAGGCCTGTCCTTCACTCATTGTCGCTGGCGCCCAAGTTGACGGCCCGATTGGCAATCGTCCGCCGTTCCGCCAGTTTGCGCAGCAACGCCCGCGTGCGCAGCTGGCCGAGCAGCTCATTGATCACCGAAATCCCCTGTTCGGCCATGTCCAGCGCCTTGGCTTCGCCAACATGGCCGGCAGTATGTTCAAGGAAGTGGCGGACTTCCTGCGCCGTCAGCCAGTCGATCAGCACGTTGTAAAGCCGCATCTGGCCGCCATCGAAACCCAGTTCCGGTGTAAAGCCGATATCATCCAACCGCTGCGCCGTGCGCAGGATGGCGGCATCGCGGGCGGTGATGGTGCCGTCCTCGGCCAGCGGGATCATCAGATCGTCGAGATGTTCGTGTTGATATTCCGGCAGCGCCAGATCGGCCAGCGCCACCCGCGCCGGGCCGCCAGCCTCCAGCCGCTGCGCCAGCAAGGCATCCAGGGTCGGGAACACATCGGGCAGCAGCCAGCGGTCGCCGTCCTCGGCTTCCAGCAGGGTGCGGATCACGGCCAGCGGCAGGAAACGTTCTTCCTGCAGGCGCTTGATCGCCTTCAGGCGGGTAACATGCACATCGGAATAACGGGCGCTGTTCGGGCTGGTCTTGTCGGGTTCGGGCAACAGGCCTTCACGGATATAGAAACGGATGGTTTCCCGCCCCACACCGCTGGCTTTTTCAAGATCGCGCATTCTCATTGCTCAGCGCCTTAGCGCAACTTTTGCGACCATGCTAATGGGGTGATTGCCGATGGAAAGCTTTGCCCGCCTGCTCGACGCGCTGCTGTATACGCGCAGCCGCACTGCCAAACTGCGGTTGATCGCGGATTATCTGGTGGCGACGCC
>NZ_JANPML010000337.1:0-5201 GCF_031422795.1 Sandarakinorhabdus sp. | reverse complement strand
ATCGAAGCCGGAATCGAGAGGGGTCGCACATGAGGCAGCATCTTTCCGCCCTGTTGTGGATTGCGGGCACCACGATTGTGGTCGCCGGCGCCCAGGTCATCACCACCCGCGCCGCCGCCGAACGCCGGGCTGTCACCAAGCTGAACATCGAACTGGTCGAAAACACTGTGCGCGTGCGCGAACTGGAAGCCGAGCTGCGCACCCGCGCCGGCCTGCCGGAATTGCAGCGCTGGAACGATGCCGTGTTCCAGTTGACGGCGCCGCAGGGTGGGCAAATCCTGCGTTCCCCGGTGCAGCTGGCCAGCTTTGCCGCCCGGCCCGAAGCCGAACCGAAAGTGCAGTTTGCCGTGGCCGAAAGTGGCCTGCCAATGGCTGGCGCGCTGCCGGCACCAGAGATGCCGCTGCCGGCGGCTGCCGGCGCGCGCCTGGTGCGCACCAGTTTTGGTGAGCCGACCGCGCCGGCTGACGCTGTTCTGGAAGATCTGCCAGCCGAGCCGGCCGACCCGGTCGAACCCCAGGGCGGCGCAGGCTGATGGCCAGCATCCCCGGCAATGATCCGTTGATCGGGGCCGCACCGGCCCCGAATCCGACGCTTTCCGGGGAACGGGTGACGGCGCGCGCCCAGGCGCGGCAGCGGCTGGCCTTCCTGATCATGTTGTTCCCGGTGCTGGCGCTGGTCATTCTGGTGCGGCTGGTCGATCTCAGCGTTGTGCAGGGCATCGCTGAAAGCGAAACCAAGCTGATCAGCGCCGCGCCGCCGCGTGGCGACATCGTTGATCGCAATGGTGTCGAACTGGCCCGCACGTTTGAAGCCTATGCCATCACCGTCATCCCGCGCCGGCTCACCTCTGATCCCGACGTGCTGGCCACCAAGCTGGCGCAGATCCTGCCGGAACGCAGCCGCGACGAAATTCTGACTGATCTCACGTCGTCCAAGGGGCTGCGTTATCTGGCCCGCCGCGTGTTGCCCGGCCAGGCGCGCCGCATCAACGATCTGGGTGAACCCGCGATCGAGCTGACCCGCGAAGCCGAACGGCTTTATCCCAACATCAATCTGGCGGCCCAGGCGCTGGGCTATACCGATGATGACGGCCATGGCCTGATTGGCGTTGAGAAAGCCTTTGACCAACGCCTCGCTGATCCGGTGCAGCGTGGCCTGCCGCTGGTCTTGTCGATCGACGTGCGGGTGCAGCAGGCGATGCACAATGAACTGACGGCACTGGTGACCGATCAGAACGCCAAGGGTGCCGCCGGCGTGGTGATGGACGTCAACACCGGCGAAGTGCTGGCCATGGTGTCGCTGCCCGATTTCAACCCCAACGTGCCCGGCCAGCGCGCCGACGGCACCAAATACACCACCGCAAATGACGACGGCAGCCGCTTTAATCGGGTGACGCTGGGCGGCTATGAGCTGGGTTCCACCTTCAAGGCCTTCACCATCGCCACTGCGCTGGAAACCGGCACGCTCACCAACCTGCAGAAACTGTATGACGCCACCGCGCCGCTGTATGTCGCCGGTTTCCGCATCCGTGACGATCACGCCAAGAACCGTTGGCTCACCGTGCCGGAAATCTTCATCTATTCCAGCAACATCGGCACCGCCCGCATGGCCATCGAAGTTGGCCGTGACCGCCAACGCGAATATCTCGACAAGCTGGGTTTCCTGAAGCCGGTCGAAGTTGAACTGAAGGAAAAGGCCCGCCCGCAATATCCGCCGCTGTCCAACTGGGGTCAGAGCGCCACCATGACGATCAGCTATGGCCACGGCCTCACCATCTCGCCGCTGCACCTGGCCAATGGCTATGCCACGCTGGTCAATGGCGGTTTCTATCGCCCGCCCACCCTGGTGAAGCGCGATGCCGCCACGATGCCGCCCGGCCGTCGGGTGTTTTCCGAACGCACCAGCATGGAACTGCGCCGGCTGCTGCGTCTGGTCGTCACCAAGGGCACCGGCCGCAAGGCCGACGTGCCAGGCTATCGTGTTGGCGGCAAGACCGGCACCGCCGAAAAGATCGAGAATGGCCGTTATGTGCGCGGGCAGAATGTGGTGAATTTCGCCGCCGTGTTCCCGGTCGATGCGCCGCGCTATGTCGTGGTGGCCATGATCGACGATCCGCGTGGCAGCAAGTCCACCTATGGCTTCCGCACCGCCGGCATGGTGGTGGCACCGGCCATCAACAACATCATCCGCCGCATCGCGCCGCCCTTGGGTGTGGTGCCCGAACCCAATCGCGATCTTGATCTGACCGGCCTGCTGCCTGCCGCTGTCCAGGCCAAGGAATAGAAATGCGGCTTGGCACCCTCCTCCCCGATGCTGGCAAAGCCGGTGACGAAATCGTCACCGGCTTTGCGCTTGATCATCGCAAGATCGCGCCCGGCACCATCTTTGGCGCGTTCCAGGGCGCTCGGGTGAACGGCGAGGATTTCATCCCGGCTGCCATTGCCGCCGGCGCCATCGCCATCGTCGCGCGGCCGCAAGCCAAGGTGGACGGCGCAGTGCACGTGGCCGATACCAATCCGCGCCGGGCCTTTGCGGCGCTGGCCGCGCGCTATTTCGCGCCCTTCCCGGAAACCACAATTGCCATCACCGGCACCAACGGCAAGACCAGCACCGCCGAATTGACCCGCCAACTGTGGCAGGCAACCGGGCATCGCGCCGCCAGCATCGGCACGCTGGGCGTGACGACCGGTTATGATCGGGTGTCGCCGCGCGATGGCACCGGCGGGCTGACGACGCCCGATGTCGTGACCTTTCTGGCCACCATGGCCGGCCTGGCGCGCGAAGGCATCAGCCACGCCGCCTTCGAAGCCTCCAGCCACGGGCTCGACCAGTATCGCACCGAAGGTTTGCCGGTGTCGGCCGCCGCCTTCACCAATCTTTCCCGCGACCATCTTGATTACCACGGCACGATGGAAGCCTATTTCACCGCCAAGACGCGGCTGCTGACCGAGGTTGTGGATGATGGCGGCAGCGCCGTGATCTGGGCCGATGATGGCGACTGGTCGGCGCGCATGATCGACGTGACGCGTGGGCGCGGGCTTTGCCTGCTCACCGTTGGCGAGGCCGGCGAGGCGCTGAAGCTGGTGAGCCGCACGCCAACATCGCTGGGGCAGGACATGGTGGTGCAGGCCGGCGGCCAGACCCACAAGATCGCGCTGCCGCTCATCGGTGCCTATCAGGCCGCCAATGCGCTGGTCGCCGCCGGGTTGGTGATTGCGACAGGCGGCGACATCAAGCAGACGCTGGGCAACCTTGCCCGCGTGTCGGGCGTGCGCGGCCGGCTGGAGCGCGCGTGCCTGACCCGCACCGGCGCTGCCGTTTATGTAGATTACGCGCACACGCCCGATGCCATCATCGCGGCCTGTGCGGCGCTGCGCCCGCATGTGACGGGCCGGCTGATCATCGTTTTTGGGGCCGGCGGCGATCGCGACGCCGGCAAGCGTCCCCTGATGGGGGAGGCTGCGGCCGCCCATGCCGATGTCGTCATTGTAACCGACGACAATCCCCGCAGTGAAACCCCGGCGGCCATCCGCGCCTCCATCCTCTCTGCCACGCCCGGCGGACAGGAAATTGCGGATCGCCGCCGGGCAATTGCCGCGGCCCTTACCATGGCCCTTGCCGGCGACATCGTGCTGATCGCCGGCAAGGGCCATGAGCAAGGCCAGACTGTGGGCGACCGGGTGCTGCCGTTCGACGACGTGACCGTGGCGCGGGAGTGCGCGGCATGAGCCTGTGGACCAGCGCCGCCATTGCGGCCGCCACTGGCGGAGCCACCCACGGCGATTTTGTGGCCAATGGCGTCACCTTCGACAGCCGCGAAGTGGCGCCCGGCGACCTGTTCATCGCGCTGAAGGGCGAAGCCACCGACGGGCATCGATTTGTGGGCAAGGCCGTGGAGCGCGGCGCCGCCGGCTTGCTGGTGAGCGAAACCGTTGACGCGCCGCCAGAAACGCCAATCGTGCGGGTTGCCGACACGATGGCCGCCTTGAACGCGCTTGGCGCTGCCGCCCGCGACCGCAGCAGCGCACTTCGCATTGGCGTGACCGGCAGTGTGGGCAAGACCGGTGTGAAAGAGGCGCTGAAAGCCGCGCTCTCGCGCTTTGCACCCGACGCCGTGCATGCCAGCGTGAAAAGCTACAACAACCACACCGGCGTGCCGCTGTCGCTGGCCCGAATGCCAGCGGCATCACGCTTTGGCGTGTTCGAAATGGGCATGAACCACAGCGGCGAACTGGCGGAACTGACCCAGTTGGTGCGCCCGGACATTGCCATTGTCACCTGGGTCGCTTCGGCGCACCGTGAATTCTTCGCCAGCGAAACCGACATTGCCCGGGCCAAGGCCGAGATTTTCGGCGGCCTGCCTGCCGGCGGCACCGCCATCATTCCGCACGACAATGAACACGCCGCGTCGCTGGCCCGCGCCGCGGCTGATGCGGGTGCGAAGGTGGTGCGTTTTGGCTTGAACGATGGCGCTGACGTGCATGCCGAAAAAATCGCCCTGCACCCTGATTGCAGCTGCGTGACCGCCCGCATCGGCAGCGACACCCTCACCTTCAAGATCGGCATGGCCGGCCGCCACTGGGTCAACAACGCGCTGGCCGTGCTGGCCGGCGTGCAGGCGGCTGGCGGCGATCTGGCGCTGGCCGGCCTGGCGCTGGCCGATCTGAACGATCTGCCCGGCCGTGGCCGCCGGCTGCGCGTGGCTGTGGGAAGCGGGCAGGCCGTGGTGATCGACGAAGCCTATAACGCCAACCCGGCCAGCATGGCGGCCAGCCTTGCCGTGTTGAGGGACGTTGCCCCCGCCCGCTCCGGCCGGCGACTGGCCCTGCTGGGCAGCATGAAGGAGCTGGGCGCGCTGTCGGATGAATTCCACGCCGGGTTGGCGCCGCACATTCGCGATGCCGGCGTTGCGGCTGCCGTGCTGGTGGGCGCTGAAATGAAGCCGCTGGTCGCCGCGCTGGGCCGCAGCATCGATGTGCGCCATGTTGCCGATGCAGATGCTGCACGCGCCGAAATTTCCCGCATGATCGGCGCCGATGACGTGCTGCTGGTCAAGGGTTCCAATTCGATCGGGCTGGCCCGCGTCATCGAGGCGCTGGGCGAATCACAGTCAGGGGCTGCGGAGACATGATGCCATGATCAAGCTGCTGGCCGATTATGCGGGCTATGAAGGCCTGTTCAACATCTTCCGCTACATCAC
>NZ_JANPML010000336.1:0-1608 GCF_031422795.1 Sandarakinorhabdus sp. | reverse complement strand
GCAAGCTGGGTCGGCTATGACATGGATGGCCGCACCGACATCGGCTGGGCCACCAGCATCGGATTTCGCGCCCACGAAAAGGGTGAGCGACTGGCCTTGTTGGCCGGTGAAGCCGCCCGGCTGGGCGAGCTGGCACTGGCCGAGCGTCTGTCGCGGGCGGGCACCTATGCCCATGCCCAGGCGGCGCTGATCACGGGCAATACCGATGATGCCGCCGCGCTGTCGGCCATCGCCAACCGGGTGACCGCGCCGCATGTCGATGCGCTGACCAGCCTGGTCGAACCCATTGCCCAGCTGCGAGCAGCGGCGGCTGGCCTACCTGCCGATCAGGCGCGCGGCCATCTGGTGCTGGCCGCCGCCATGGCCGCCGATGGGCTGGGCATGGGCTGGATCCATTTCCGGGTGAACGCAGCGCAGTTGCACAACGCCATCCGACGCCGCATCGATCCCGATGGCACGCTCGACATGGGCAGCGGCCAGGCGCTGATCAGGCTGCGCGGCCTGCTCGATACGGTGAAGCCGCTGCGGTCCAACTTCGCGGCGCTGGCGGTGGAAAGCACCACGGCGGTGCGCCAGTTCCTCGCCATGGCGGCGATCCTGAAGCATTTCGATGCCGATACCCCCATTCGCCTGCTGATTGCCGAGTGCGAACAGCCGCAAACCGTGCTGGCCGCGCTCTATTTCGCCAGGCTGTTCGGCATCGCCGACAAGGTGGACGTGTCACCACTGTTCGAGACAGAAACAGCACTGGAACATGGCGGCCGTTTCCTGGATGCGCTGCTGGCTGAACCAGCGTACCGCACCTATGCCCGGGCGCGCGGCCGGGTCGCGATCCAGACCGGTTTTTCCGATGCCGGGCGTTTTGTGGGCCAGGTGCCGGCGGCGCTGGCCATCGAACGGCTGCAGGGCCGGCTGGCGCGTGCCATGGTCAAGAACGGCCTGTCGGATGTGGCGGCGTTGATCTTCAACACCCACGGCGAATCGATGGGGCGCGGCGCCCACCCGGCCAGCTTCACCGATCGCCTGGCCTGGCCGCTCAGCCGCTGGGCACGGGCGCAGTTTGCCGCTGCTGGCATCCGCGTCGAGGCCGAAGCCAGCTTCCAGGGCGGCGATGGATTCCTGTTCTTCGGCCATGATGCGCTGGCGCTGGCAACGCTGAGCCGCATTGCCGAAATCTCGCCCACGCTGGCGCACGGCGGCAATGACGACCCGTTCTACACCCGCACCGATCTCAGCCTTGATTATTACCGCATGATCCGCCGGCACCAGCGCCAGATGTTCGAAGCGCGCCCCTATGCGCGGGCGATCACCGCCTTTGGTCTCGGCCTGATCCCCGTCACCGGGTCACGCCGGCTGAAGCGCCAGAGCGATATCGGCAGCGACCGCGACGCGTCGTTGCGCTCGATCCGCGCCATTCCGCACAATGCGATTCTGCAGCAACTGGGCTATCCGGTAAATGTGCTGGCCGGGGTCGGCAGCGCTGGTGTGGACGCGCAGGAAGCGCTGGCGGCGCTGCTGGCCAGTTCGGCGCGCGGGCGGCAATTGCTGGGGCTGGTGGAAACCGCCAACGCCATCGCCAGCATCAAGACGCTGGCGGCCTATGGCGAG
>NZ_JANPML010000335.1:0-4091 GCF_031422795.1 Sandarakinorhabdus sp. | reverse complement strand
GCGCAGCTGCAGCATCTGATTGACTGGCGCGCTCAGCGTATTATGAATGCAATACGCCCCGAAAAATTCATGGAGTGACCCCATGCGCGTTACCGCCCTTCTGATTGCTGCCAGCCTGTTTGCCATCACCCCGGCGCTGGCGCAGACGCCTGCCCCTGCCACGCCGGCAACAGCCGAGACGCCGTCAACCCGGTTGGCGGCGCTGTTTGCGCAGAGCGATGCGGACAATCTGAAGCGCAATCCGCTGGGCCTGTTGTTTCGCGGGGATACCAGCCGCGCCGGTGAGCTGGGCGAGGTGATCACCGACGCCGCTTATGCTGCCGAAAAGCGGGCCGCCGAGAATGAGCTGAAAGCGCTGGCGGCCATCGACCGCGCCACGCTGAGTGCGGATGAGCAGGTGAGTTACGACACGTTCAAGTGGCAGCGCGAGACCGATCTGGCCGGGCTGCAGCCGGCGTTGCTGGCCGCGACCGCGCCGCGCCCGGTCGATCATTTCTTTGGCTTCCACAATTTCTTTGCCGAGCTGCAATCGGGGGAGAGTGCGGCGCCGTTCAAGGTGCTGAAGGACTATGAGGACGCGCTGCTGCGCAGTGACCAGTTTACGCTGCTGCTCGATCTGGCCGTGCTGCGCTTCCGCCAGGGCATGAAAACCGGTGTGGTGCAGCCCAAGCTGGTGGTGAACAATGTCATCGATCAGCTGAACAATCTCACGGCGGGCGGTGTTGATGGCAGCATCATGATGAAGCCGGTGCAGAAATTCCCCGACAGCATCAGCGCCGCCGATCAGGCCCGTTTGAAGGCCAGTTACACCAGGATGGTGGGGCAGCGGGTGAACCCGGCGCTGATCCGGATGCGTGATTTCCTGAAAGTGGAATATCTGCCGGTGGCGCGCGACGGCGTTGGCCTGTCGGCGATGCCGGGCGGACCGGATCTATATCGCTATCTGGTCGCCAGCAGCACCACCACCAATCTGAGCCCGGACGAGATCCACAATATCGGCCTGGCCGAAGTTGCCCGCATCCTGAAGGGGATGGACGAGGTGAAGGCCCGCGTTGGCTTCCAGGGCGACCGCCCGGCCTTCTTCACCCATTTGCGCACCGATCCGCGTTTCAAGTTCGCAACGGCGCAGGCGATGGGCGATTCCTTCCGCGCGGTGGGCAGCCGAGTTGATCTGGTGGTGGGCCAGATGTTCAGCACGCTTCCGAAATCGCCGCTGGAGATCAAGCCGGTGCCGCCGCACCGCGAAAAAACCGATGCAGCCGGCAGCTACAATAGCGGCACACCGGATGGAAAGCGCCCCGGCATCTTTTATTTCAACAGCTATGATCTGCCGTCGCGCAGCAATTATGGCACCGAAACCCTGTATCTGCACGAAGCTGCCCCGGGCCATCATTTCCAGATCAGCCTGGCGCAGGAAAACGAGAAACTGCCGAATTTCCAGCGTTTTGGCGGCAACACCGCCTATGCCGAAGGCTGGGGGCTGTATGCTGAGAGCCTGGGGCCGGAACTGGGGATGTTCAAGGATCCCTATCAGTTGCAGGGCCGTTATGAAGACGAGATGCTGCGCGCGATGCGGCTGGTGGTGGATACTGGCCTGCACAGCAAGGGCTGGGGCCGCGATCAGGCCATCGAGTATATGCTGGCCAACAGCAGCATGAGCCGCACCGATGCCGTGGCCGAAGTCGAACGCTATATCGCCATTCCGAGCCAGGCGCTGGCCTACAAGATCGGCCAGCTCACCATCAGCCGCCTGCGCGCCAAGGCAGAAGCTGCACTGGGGCCGAAGTTCGACATCAAGGGTTTCCACGCCCAGGTGCTGATGACCGGCGCCCTGCCGATGGCGGTGCTGGAGGCCAAGATCGATCGCTGGATCGCGCAGGGCGGGCGGTAATCCGAAGGTTCAAGAACAAGGAAGCAGAGCCTCCGGCGGGCAGGCCGGAGGCCGGCACCCAATTGTTTTAATTCCCGCTATGCCCCACGCATGGCGCACACCAACGAAAGTGGGTCCAGGGGCTCAGCCCCTGGCCGCCGGAGGCACCCTGGTTCTGACTGAGTGATGGTATCAGGCCTTCACCAGCCCCTTTTCGATCAGGCTGCGGGCGCAATCGAGGATGGTCGTCGTCTCGTCGCGCGTCTTCCAACCCAGCCGTTCCAGCGCGTGGGCGGCGCTGGCTTCGCGGCGGCGGCCGAGTTCGGGCACCACCATCTTCACCGTCGCATCGAAATTGGCCAGCAGCTTGAGCAGCCAATCCGGCAGGCCGCGGGTGGGCACGCGTCGCGCTTGGTTGCCCAGACCGGCCTTGAGCACGTCGGCGACTTCGCGCATCCACATGAAGCGCCCCTGCGCGATGAAGCGTTCGCCATCCAGGCCGGGTGTCGTCATCGCAGCCAAGTGCAGGCTGGCCACATCGCGCACGTCCACCACGCCAAAGCCCAGCCGCGGCAGACCGGGCAGGGCGCCATCCATCAACTTTTTCACCACTTCCAGGCTGGTGGAAAAATCCGCGCCAAGCACCGGGCCCAGCACGGCGGCCGGATTGATGCTGACATATTCCATGCCGGCTCCATTGGCCGCCATCCATTCCCGCGCCGCGCGTTCGGCCAGCGTCTTGGACTTGATATAGGCATAGGCCTCAAGGCTGTTGATGTTCGACCAATCGGCCTCGGTCAGCGGCGGGCGCGGCTGTTCGTGGCCATAAGCGATGGCGGCCATGCTGCTGGTCATCACCACACGTTTGACGCGGGCGGCGTGCGCAAACCGCAGCGCCCGCAGCGCGCCTTCGCGGGCTGGCACGATCAGATCATCGGGGTTCTTGGGCTCACCAGTCGGGATCGGCGAGGCGATATGCTGGACATAGTCCACACCCTGCATCGCTTCGGCCCAACCAGCGTCGCTGGTCAGATCGCAGGCCACCAGTTCCAGATCAGGCAGGCCCAGTGTGGCGCGCACTTCGCCGGCCCGGGCCATATTGCGGATGGTGCCGCGCACCGACCAGCCATCAGCGACCAGCGCCTTGATGATGAAGCCGGCGATATAGCCCGATGCGCCGGTGACCAGCACCTTGCCCCCATTCGCCGCGTTGTTGTCTGCGTTGTTCGCCAAGTTGTTCACTGCGCCACCCTGTGTTTTTTCAGCAACGCCATGGTGGGGGGCAACTGCCGGCTTGGCAAGTACGCCCGGCCGGCCCATTAGCGGGCGGTGCAGACGCCCAATCCTTTCGCCGGTCTGGCTGCTGGTTCGCTCCCCCGCCGTGAATTCGCGGTGGTGTTTGCAGCGCTGCTCACCGTGGCTGCCGGCAATACGGCGCTGCAAACCGTGCTGCCAGCCATCGCCCGGGTGATCCACCTGCCCGACATGCTGGTGGCGGTGATCTTCTCCTTTTCGGCGCTGCTCTGGACGTTCAGCGCGCCCTATTGGGCCCGGCAGAGCGACGTGCGCGGCCGGCGCCGGCTGATGCTGGTGGGGTCGCTGGGCTTCATGGTGTCGATGGCCGGCTGCGGCATCGCCATTTACGCCGGGCTCAACGGCTGGCTGGCACCGATCGCCACGTTCGCGCTGTTTGCAACGCTGCGCAGCCTGTTCGGCATTTTCGGTTCGGCCGCCAACCCGGCCGCGCAGGCCTATGTGGCGGGGCGCACCAACGAACAGGACCGCACGGCCGCCCTGTCCAGCCTGTCATCGGCGTTCGGGCTGGGCACCATCATCGGGCCCGCGATTGCGCCGCTGTTCATTCTGGCGCCCTTCGGCTTGTCGGGGCCGATGTTCGCCTTTGCCGCCATCGCCGCCGTGGTGATGATTGCCGTGGCAAAGGTGCTGCCCGACGATGATCCCACCCACCAGCCAGGCCAGGTCCAAAGCGGCAGCGGCGCACCATCGTCCGAGCCCAATCTGGCCGGCGCCACCACCGGTGCCAGCGTCAGCGCGGCGGCGGCGGGCCGGCCCAAGCGGTTGAGCGTGAAAGACAGCCGCATCCTGCCCTTCATGATCTTTGGCTTCGTGTCGGGCTCCATCCAGGCCGCCACTGGCCAGGCGCTGGGCTTTCTCGTCATCGACACGCTGGGCGGCGACGCGATGGACTCGCAGCAGTCGA
>NZ_JANPML010000334.1:0-1608 GCF_031422795.1 Sandarakinorhabdus sp. | reverse complement strand
TTGGGATGGGGAGTTGCCCAGTGGTGCATCGTTCACGGCTGCCGATCGACGATATTGATCGTGTGATCCTGCGCCATTTGCAGGCCGAAGGCCGCATTACCAACGTCGATCTGGCCACGCGTGCTGGCCTCACTGCCCCGCCCTGCCTGCGCCGGGTGCGCGCGCTGGAGGAAAATGGCGTCATCAAGGGCTATCATGCCGATCTGGATTCGGTGGCGCTGGGCTATGGCATCACGGTTTTCGCCATGGTCAGCCTCAAAAGCCAGGCCGAAGCCGACCTGCGCGCGTTTGAAGATCATGTCGCCGCCCTGCCCCAGGTCCGCGAGTGCCACATGCTCAATGGCGAGATTGATTTCATCCTGAAGGTCGTCGCCCACGATCTGCAGGAGTTCCAGAAATTCCTGACCAGCGAACTGACGCCGGCGCCGAATGTGGAGAGCGTGAAGACCAGCTTCGTCATCCGCACCGCGCTGCAGCGGCCGGGCGTGCCGGTGGATTAAGCGCCCTGTGCGCCGCGCATCAGCGGCCGCGCCAGCGCCAGCCCAGCGATGAAGCCGCCGATATGGGCCATGATGGCAATCCGCAGATCCGGCCCGCCCATGGCAGCGCCGGCCAGCACCTGCAGCACCACCCAAGCCACCGCCAGGCCCAGCGCCTGCATCAAAGGCCCACGTTTGGATTGGCCGAACAGCATGGCCTGGGCCGCCACCAGCCCGGAAATGGCACCGGAAGCGCCCACGGCCGGGATGGTGCTCAACGGTGACCAGGCCCATTCGGCCAGGCCGCCAGCCAGGCCAGAAACCAGATACAGGACGAGGAAACGGCGGCTGCCCAGCGTTGGTTCGAGGATGCGGCCAATGGCGATCAGCATCACCATGTTCATCAGCAGATGCGCCGCCCCACCGTGCAGGAACATGTGGCCGAACAGCGTGGAGGCCGCGCCCAGCACCGGCAATTGCCCGTCCACCGCCAGCGTCAGTCGCGCCGGCACCAAGCCAGCCCAGAACAGCAGCACTTGCCGCGCCTCGCTGCCAGCCAGCCCCATCAGAATTGCGACAATCGCGTTCAGCATCACCAGCACGCGCATCACCGTGGCCGGATGGTTGTCCTCCGGCTCGGCAATGGCTGGCACGGGTTCAAATGAATTCAACGCGGTTGATCTGATAATATTTGTCACCCGACGGCGTGTTGACTTCCACTTCGTCGCCCACGCGGCGGCCGATCAGCGCCTTGCCCAGTGGCGAGGAGAAACTGATGCGGCTGGACTTCACGTCGGCTTCGTGCTGGCCGACGATCTGATAGGTCACCGGCTTCTCGTCTTCGTCCAGCAAATGAACCGTGGCGCCAAACACGGCCTTGTCACCCGAAAGCGTCTTGGGATCGATCACGATGGCGCGGGCCAGCATGTCTTCCATTTCGATCACCTGGGCTTCGATCTGGCCCTGGCGTTCCTTTGCGGCATGATACTCGGCATTTTCCGACAGATCGCCGTGGGCGCGCGCTTCCTCGATGGCTTCCACCACCGCCGGCCGCTCCACCTCTTTCAGTTGCCGCAATTGGCTGATCAGGAATGCATGTCCTGTCGGCAGCATCGGCACCTTTTCCATC
>NZ_JANPML010000333.1:0-4069 GCF_031422795.1 Sandarakinorhabdus sp. | reverse complement strand
GTAACGCGAAAATCGCACACATCAGCGATGAAGCGCGCCGGATCGAAGGCGCGGTGCAGCACGACATGACCGCCCTTCTGCCAGCAGCTCAGCGGGGTGACATTGAGCCCGCCGATATGGAACAGCGGTGCCATCACCAGGCTGACATCCTTTTCCGACACATCGCCGCCCAGCGCGCCATTGATATTGGCCCACCAGAAGTTGCCGTGGGTGAGCATGGCGCCCTTGGGCCGGCCGGTGGTGCCGGATGTGTACATGATCACCGCCACGTCATCCTCGGCGGTTTCCACCCGATCGGCCAAAGGCGCTGCATCGCCAACGAATTCTGCAATCGGCTGCCAGCTTGTCGCCGGGCCATCGGCGGACAGGAAGCGCCGGCAGCACAGCCGCTCGCGCACGCTGTCGATCACCGGCCGGTGCGGGCCATCGACGACCAGCGTGTGCACGCCGGCATCGTTGATGATGTAATCAAGCTCCGGCCCGGTGAGGCGGAAGTTCAGCGGCACGAAGATCGCGCCCAGCCGCGCGGTGGCAAACAGCAGATCGAAATAGAGCGGGTTGTTGAGCCCCAGAAAGCCGACGCGATCCCCCCGGCAGATGCCGCCGGCCTTCAGCGCCGTGGCGAGCCGGTTCACGGCATCGCCCATTTGCGCGTAGCTGCGGGTGGTGCCTTCGAAGGTCAGCGCCGGCCGTTCCGGCGTTTGCTGCACGCGCCGGCTGAACCAGCTGTTCAATCCGATATCGGCCTTGGTCATGATTGCTCCCCCGAGAATTTGCCTGTTGATGCTGACTGCGCCGCGCCTGGTCAATGCCCGGCTGCATATGCCTCGATGGCGGCAAGATGCGCGGCCTGCTGTGCCAGCGGCAGGAAGCTGCCGGTAAAGCTGTTGCGCGCCAGCGTGACGATCTCCTCCCGCGTCAGATCGAGCGCATCGGCGACGGCCAGGAAGTTGGCATTCACATAGCCGCCGAAATAGGCCGGATCATCGCTGTTCACCGTCGCCTTCAGCCCGGCCTGCAGCATGCGGCGCAGCGGGTGCCGGGTGAGATCATCGACCACGCAGAGTTTCAGGTTGGACAAGGGGCAGACGGTGAGCGTCAAGCCATCGGTGACGATGCGGCTGACCAGCGCTGCATCCTCCAGCGCGCGATTGCCATGATCGATGCGGTCCACCTTCAGCACGTCGAGCGCCTGCCAGACATAATCGGGCGGGCCTTCCTCGCCAGCGTGCGCGACGATTTTAAGGCCGAGATCACGGGCGCGGGCGAAGACGCGGGCAAATTTCTCCGGCGGGTGGCCGACTTCGCTCGAATCCAGCCCGACCCCGTGGATCAGCGGCAGAAAGGGCAGCGCTGCGTCCAGTGTGGCCTGTGCGTCATCTTCCGAAAGGTGGCGCAGGAAACACAGGATGAGGCGGCTGGTGACGCCGCGTTCTTCGGCCTCGGCCAGCGCGCGGGCGATGCCGCCGATCACATTGGCCATCGGCACACCGCGCGCCGTGTGGCCCTGGGGATCGAAGAAAATCTCGACATGGCGCACGGCATCGGCAGCGGCGCGGGTCAGATAGGCAGCGGTCAGGTCAAAGAAATCCTGCTCCGTCAGCAGCACCGCCATGCCCTGATAATAAATGTCGAGAAAATCCTGCAGATTGGCGAATTCATAGGCAGCACGGATCGCCTCGACACTGTCGAAGGCCAGCTTGACGTTGCCGCGCTGGGCCAGCGCGAACATCATTTCCGGCTCCAGGCTGCCTTCGATGTGCAGATGCAGTTCCGCCTTGGGCAGGCCGGCGATGAAAGCGGCGCGCTCGTCACGGCTGGCAAATCCGGTCACTTGGTCAGCCCCTCAATCGGCGTCAGGATCACATCGGCGGCGGGCTTGTGGGCGCGGATTTCCGCTGTTGTCAGCCCGTCAATCTCGTGCGGGAACACCAGCCAATCGTTGCTTTCGTGGATGAAATACTCCGGTTTCAGCGCCGTCTGGTTGCGCGCCGGCTTGTACCACACGGTGGCGATGCGGATATCGGCCGGCGTGTTGGCGCGGCAGCGTGCCTTCAATTCGGTCAGCACGGCCTCGATACTGCGGCCAGAGTCAAACACATCGTCGATCACCAGCAGGCGATCGCCCACGTTCAGCGTGTCAATCAGATAGCCCAGTGCATAGACCTTCACCGTCTTGGCTTGGCTGCCGATGCCGGTATAGCTCGCGGTGCGGATGGCGATGTGGTCGCAGTCCACGCCATGGACGTCGAAAAATTCCTGCACGGCGATGCCGATGGGGGCACCGCCGCGCCAGATGCCAACCAGATGCGTCGGGCGGAAGCCGCTTTCCAGCACCTGGCGCGCCAGTCGGAAACTGTCGCCCAGCAGATCGTCGGCGGTCAGCCAGATTTTCGCAATGTCGGTCATGGCCGGCAGGGTGCCACCATCAGGCCCCGCCGGACAAGTCCTGCCTCACTTGCCGCTGGCGAGATCGGCAGCAACCGCTTCCAGCATCGCATCGGTGACCTGGCCGCCGGCCATTCCCTGCAACTGCTTCAGGCTCATCGATTTGAACTGATCGAGCATCGGATGGCTGGTGAGGCCCGGAATGCGCGCATCAAGCACGGCCTTGGTCTTGTCAGCCGCGATCAGCGCTTCAATCGGGGTATCGAGCGTGAAGGCGGCTGGCGCTGCCGGCGCGACTGGCACTGCCGGCTCGGCGGTTTGCGCGGCGGCGGCAACTGAAATGGCAGAAAGGGCAACGGCCAGGATCAACTTCATCACAAGAAAGGCTCCCAAACAGGGTGGTGTTTATCGTGCGCCCGGCATCGCGCCATTCAGGCTGATGCGCCATAACCAAGGCGGTTTCAGTGTGCAAGCGCGGTGCCGGGCAAGGCCGCCCGGCACCGCAAGCGCGCCGCAGATCGGCAGGAACAGGCTCAATCGGCGAGCGATGCCGGCACCGTGCCGCCATTGGCAGCCAGCGCCTTCATCACCGCCTTGTAGAGCCAGATGTTCATTTCAGCGCTGCCATCGGTGGCTCCGGTATAGCCCAGTTCGACGGCCAGTTCCTTGCGGTTGGCCAAGCTGGGATCAAGATCGAGCAACCGCATCAGATCGGCCACCGACGTGCGCCAATTGAGATTGGGATTGCCCTTTTCTTCCATCAGTTCCAGCAGCACTTTTTCCACATCCACTGGGGGCTTTGCGGCCGGGGCAGCAGGGGCCACAGCGGCGGGGGCAGCAGCAGCGGGGGCGGCCGCGGCGGCGGCGGCGGGCTTGGCTGGTTCGGCGCGGCCAAAAATCGAATCACGGATGCGGCTGAAAATGCTCATGGGGGCGGTCCTCCGGCTGGGCCGGCAGATGCCGACTCGGCCATGAGCATGCCGGCCAATTATGACGGATCAAGCGTCGCGGTTCAGCCAAAAACGCGGGCGAAGATCGTATCGACGTGCTTGAAATGGTAACCAAGGTCGAACAGCTTCTCCAGTTCGGCATTGGCCAGGCGGGCGGTCACATCGGCATCGGCCTTCAGCAGATCGAGCAGGCTGAGCGCGCCATCGGATTCCCACACCTTCATGGCGTTGCGCTGCACCAGACGATAGCTGTCGTCACGGGTGAGGCCGGCCTGGGTGAGGGCCAGCAGGATGCGCTGCGAATGGATGAGGCCGCCCATGCGATTGAGATTCTTTTCCATCCGGGCCGGGTAAATCAGCAATTTGTCGACCACGCCGGTCAGCCGGGCCAGCGCGAAATCCAGCGTGACCGTGGCATCCGGGCCAATGTAGCGTTCGACCGACGAATGCGAGATGTCGCGTTCGTGCCACAGCGCGACATTCTCCAGCGCCGGGGTGACGGCAGAACGCACCATGCGGGCCAGACCGGTGAGATTTTCGGTCAGCACCGGGTTGCGCTTGTGCGGCATCGCGCTGCTGCCCTTCTGGCCGGGGCTGAAATATTCTTCGGCCTCCAGCACTTCGGTGCGCTGCAGGTGGCGGATTTCGGTGGCCAGCCGTTCGATGCTGCTGGCGATCACACCCAGCGTGGCAAAGAACATGGCGTGGCGATCGCGCGGGATGACCTGGGT
>NZ_JANPML010000332.1:0-2342 GCF_031422795.1 Sandarakinorhabdus sp. | reverse complement strand
GCACAAGGGCCAGGAACTGGTGATGGCCGATATCCCTGGCCTCATTGCCGGTGCTGCCGAAGGGGTGGGCATCGGTGACCGCTTCCTTGGCCATATCGAACGCTGCCGCGTGCTGCTGCATCTGGTCGATGCCAGCCTGCCTGGCCCGGTCGAACAATGGCGCGTGGTGCGCGAGGAATTGGCGGCCTATGGCGGCGGCCTGGAAAACAAGCCGGAAATTCTGGCCTTGTCCAAGGTCGATCTGGTCACGCCGCAGGCTTTGGCCGCCAAGAAGCGGGCGCTGGAAAAGGCGAGCGGTCAGCATATCTACACCGTCAGCGCCGCCACCAAGCAGGGCGTCGAGCCGGTGCTCGACAAGCTGATGGAGATCGCCGGCCGCGCGCAGGCGATGAAGGTGGAATCGGACAAATCGTGGTCACCGATCTAGACGCAATCCCGGCGCGCCAGTTCGACCCGGCCAGCTGCCCGCGGCTGGTGGTGAAGATCGGATCGTCGCTGCTGGTGGATGCCGGCGGGGCAGTGCGCAGCGAATGGCTGGCCGGCGTGGTGGCCGATATCGCCGCGCGCCGCCAACAGGGCCAACAGATCGTCATTGTGTCGTCCGGCGCCATTGCGCTGGGCGCGCGCCGGCTGGGCCTGGAAAAGGGTGGCCGCGCCAGCCTTGAAGACGCGCAGGCCGCTGCTGCGGTGGGCCAGGTGGCCCTGGCAGGCGTTTGGGAAGCCTTGCTGGCCGCACAGGGCCTGACAGCAGCGCAGGTGCTGCTGACGCTGGGCGATCTGGAAGACCGGCGGCGCTATCTGAATGTGGCGGCCACCATTGCCCGCCTGCTCGATCTGGGCGCGGTGCCGGTGCTGAACGAGAATGACACGGTGGCCACCACCGAAATCCGCTTTGGCGACAACGACCGGCTGGCGGCGCGGGCCGCACAAGCGGCGGGGGCCAGTGGCGTGATCCTGCTGTCGGATGTCGATGGCCTTTACACGGCCAATCCGGCGACCGACCCGGCGGCGAATCGCCTGACAGTCGTGAAGGCGCTGACGCCGGAGATCATGGCGATGGCCACCGGCGAAACACGCTCCGGCATGGGTTCGGGCGGCATGGCGGCAAAATTGCTGGCGGCGCGCATGGCCGGGGCCGCGGGGATCGCGCTGGCCATTTGCGATGGCCGGGTCGATCGCCCGCTGACTCATTTTGCGACGGCCGGCGGCGGCACCTTGTTCCTGCCGCCGCGCGCCGCCAAGGGCCGCAAGGCGTGGCTGGCCGGGCGCATCACCGTGGCCGGCACGCTGCTGGTGGATGCCGGCGCAGCGGCCGCCCTGAAGCGCGGCGCCTCGTTGCTGGCGGCGGGCGTGCGCGGGGTTGACGGCAAGTTCCGGCGCGGTGACGTGGTGGCCATCATGGGCCCGCAGGGCGAACTGCTCGGGCGCGGCCTGGCCGGCTATGACGCCGATGATGCCCGAGCAATTCTGGGCCTGCGCAACGAAGCGCAAGCTGCCATCCTGGGCTATGCGCCGCGCGCCGCGCTTGTTCACGCCGATCATCTGGTGATGCTATGACAAGCAATCTCATCGGGGAAATGGCCCGTGCCGCCCGCGCCGCCCTGCCCGTGTTGGCGGCCGCCCCGACCGCGCAGAAGGCGCAGGCCGTTCGTGCCGCAGCGGCGGCCATCCGCGCTCGCCGCGATGCCCTGTTGGCCGCCAACGCAGCCGATGTGGCGGCCGCCGCCGGCCTGTCGGCAGCGCTGGTTGACCGGCTGGCGCTGGATGCCGGCCGCGTCGAGGGCATTGCTGCCGGGCTTGATACCGTGGCGGGCCTTGCCGATCCGGTGGGCGAAATCATCGCGAAGTGGACGCAGCCCAATGGCCTGCAGTTCGAACGCGTGCGGGTGCCGCTGGGCGTCATCGGCATCATCTATGAAAGCCGGCCCGGCGTGACGGCGGACGCGGCGGCGCTGTGCCTGATGGCCGGCAATGCCTGCCTGCTGCGTGGTGGCAGCGAGGCGGCGCGGTCGAATGCCGTGCTGCTCGATTGCGTGGCGCACGGCCTGCACGAGGCCGGGCTGCCGGCCGCGGCGGTGCAGATGGTTCCGGCGGGTGACCGCGCGCTGGTGGGCGCGATGCTGGCCGCGCATGGCCTGATCGACGTGATCATCCCGCGCGGCGGCAAGGGGCTGGTGGCCCGCGTGCAGGCCGAAGCGCGGGTGCCGGTGCTGGCGCATCTTGATGGCATCAACCATGTCTATGTCGATGCCAGCGCCGATGTCGGTCAGGCGGTGGCCATCGTGGTCAACTCCAAGCTGCGCCGCACGGCGGTGTGCGGGGCGATGGAGACGTTGCTGATC
>NZ_JANPML010000331.1:0-7081 GCF_031422795.1 Sandarakinorhabdus sp. | reverse complement strand
CCGGCTGTCGGCCCGCCAAGGCAGGCCGGGCATCGTTGGCATCAACCTGGGGGCCAACAAGGACAGTGAAGACCGCACCGATGATTATGTGTCCGGTCTGCGCGCGCTGGCGTCGCTGGCGTCGTACGTCACGGTCAATATCTCCTCGCCGAACACGCCCGGCCTGCGCAGCCTGCAGGACGGCGCTGCGTTGGCCGATCTGATTGCGCGGGTGATGGCAGCACGCGGCGCGCTTGATGTGCCCGTATTCGTCAAGGTCGCTCCCGATCAGGGCGAGGATGATTGGGCCACCATCGTGCGCGCCTGCATCGATGGCGGGGTGGACGGCCTGATCGTTTCCAACACCACCATCACCCGCCCGGCGCTGGCCAGCCGCCATGCCGGCGAAACCGGCGGCCTGTCGGGCAAACCGCTAAAGCCGCTGGCGCTGGCGGCCCTCAAGCGCTTTCGCAGCCAAACCGGCGGGGCACTGCCGCTGATTGCCGTGGGCGGCGTCGCTTCGGGGCAGGACGCCTATGATCGCATCCGCGCCGGCGCCAGCGCGGTGCAGCTGTATTCGGCGCTGGTCTATCAGGGGCCGGGGTTGGTGACGCGCATCAAGGCCGATCTGGCCGCACTGCTGCGCCGCGACGGCTTTGCCAGCGTGGCTGAAGCCATGGCTGCCCCGCAAGTTTAGCCACTTTTCAGGCGCGCAAATCGGCTTAAGGTGCCTGTCTTATGAAGACCATGCTTTTCCTTGCCGTCTCCCTGTTTGCCACCGCCGCTGCGGCCCAGCCCATTCCCAAGGATGCGGACTCCGGTCCTGTGCAGGCCGCAAGCAGTGCCGGCGCCGGCCCGTTCAAGGCTGTGGTGTCTGCCGCACACCCGCTGGCCAGCGAAGCCGGGCTGTCTATCCTGCAACAGGGTGGCAGCGCGGCTGATGCGGCCATCGCCACCATGCTGGCGCTGACTGTGGTGGAACCGCAAAGCTCCGGCATCGGCGGCGGCGGTTTCATGGTCTATCAGCCGGCGAATGGCCCGGTGGGCAGCATCGATGGCCGCGAAAAGGCGCCCGGTGTGGCCAGCTCCAAACAATTCCTCGACGAAAACGGCAAGCCGTTGCCGTTCATGAAGGCTGCCACCGGCGGGCGCAGCGTGGGCGTGCCGGGCAACGTCGCGCTCGCCGCCAAGGCGCACCGGAAATGGGGCAAGCTGCCGTGGGCAAAGCTGTTTGAACCGGCGATCAAGCTGGCAGAAGGCTTCCCGATTTCGCCGACGTTTGCGCGTTTCATCGCCTTTGGGCAGGACAGTCTGAAACAGGCCGGCTCCGAAGGCCGTGCGCTGTATTTCGATGCCAATGGCGCGCCACTCACCGCGGGCACGACCTTCCGCAACGAAAAGCTCGCCGCCACGCTGCGGCTGATCGCCAGGCAAGGCCCCGACGCCTTTTACAAGGGGCCGATTGCCGCTGCCATCGTGAAGACGGTGAACAGCGCCGACGCCAATCCCACCGCGATGACGCTGGCCGATGTGGCCGCCTACAAGGCCGAAGTGCGCACGCCCGTGTGCGGCAGCTATCGCCAGTTCAAGGTGTGCGGCATGGGCCCGCCATCGTCGGGCGGGGTGGGCGTGCTTGCCATGCTGAAGCAGTTGGAACGTTTCGACATGAAGGGGCTGGGCCAGGACAACCCGGTTTCCTGGCATTTGTTTGCCGAAAGCCAGCGCCTCGCCATCGCCGACCGCGAGAAGTGGATCGCCGATCCGGCGTTCGTGGATGTGCCGACCAAGGGTCTGGCTGATCCGGCCTATCTGACGGCGCGATCGGGTCTGATCGATGCCGGCGGGCGTATTGCCAAGGCCGAAGCCGGCATGCCGGCCGGGGCACCGGCGGCGCGGGTGAACGCGGCAGACAATGAAGTGGCCGGCACCACCAATTTCGCCGTGGCCGACAGCATGGGCAACATCACCACCTGGACCAGCACGGTGGAAAAAACCTTTGGTTCCGGCTTGGTCGCCGAAGGTTTTGTGCTCAACAACGAGCTGACCGATTTCAATTTCGCCCCCGAAGATCAGGGCAAGCTGACTGCCAATCATGTGCAGCCGGGCAAGCGGCCACGTTCGGCCATGTCACCCACCATCGTCTATGATGCGTCGGGCAAGGCCATATTGGCCATTGGCGCGGCCGGCGGCGTGACCATCATCGCGCAGGTGACCAAGGCCATCATTGGCGTCCTCGATTGGGGGTTGAAGGTGGACGAAGCCATTGCGCTGCCCCAGCTGATTGCCATTGGTGACCGTTTCGCCGTTGAAAAGGGCACGATGCTGGAGGCGATGATTCCCGCCTTCACCGCCATGGGTCACAAGCCGGTGGCGACCGCGCTGCCGCTGAAGCTGAACGGCGTCCAGCGCGACGCAGGCGGCTGGCGCGGCGGTGCCGATGCCCGAGGCGAAGGCCGGCCGGCCGGCTATTGAAGACAAGAAAAGGGAACGACAAACGTTCCTGTGGGAGAGGATGATGCAACCGAAACTGCCGCCACTGCGGCCTGCCACGATTGCTGCGCGCATCGATGCGGCGCCGAACCTGGTGACCATGTTCCTGGACCGCGCCGACGAACAGCCGGCCGCGCCGATGCTGGTTGCCAAACATGGCGGTGACTGGCGCACGATCACATGGGGTGAGGCGCGCGATATCGTCGCCAGCCTATCGGCCGCGCTGACCGCCGCCGGCATCAATCGCGGTGACCGCGTGGTGATCGTATCGGAAAACCGCCCGGAATGGTGCCTCGCCGATCTGGCGGTCATGGCCGCCGGGGCCATTACCGTGCCGGCCTACATCACCAACACCGAAGCGGATCACACCCATATCCTGACCAACAGCGGCGCACGCGCGGCGCTGGTTTCGGGGCCGAAACTGGCCAAGGCGCTGCTGCCCGCAGCAATGGCCACCGATAATTGCCGCACCATCATCGCGCTGGAACCCGTGGGCGAAGTGCAGGGCCTGGCCATCCACGATTGGGGCAAGCTGATCGCCAGCCGCGCAGCCGTACTGGACGACGATCGGGCCGCCCTGCGCGCCCGCGCCACCATGAAGCGCGAGGATCTGGCCTGCATCATCTATACCAGCGGCACCGGCGGCCTGCCGCGCGGCGTGCGCCAGCATCATGGCGCGATTCTGCGCAACATCGCCGGCGCCATCGAAGTCATCGAACAGGATTTCTTCCCCGGCGATGTACCCGGCGAATTGTTCCTGTCGTTCCTGCCGCTGTCACACAGTTATGAACACACGGCCGGGCAATATATGCCGATCGGCATGGGCGGCCAGATCGCCTATGCCGAGGGCCTCGAAAAACTGGCCAGCAACATCGAGGAAGTGCGCCCCACCTTCATGGTGGTGGTGCCGCGCCTGTTCGAAGTGCTGCGCATGCGCATCGCCAAGCAGATCGAAAAGCAGGGCGGCCTGGCCATCACCCTGCTCAATCAGGCGCTGGCCATCGCCCGCAAGGAAGCCCGCGGCGAGCGCCTGAATCTGGCTGAACGGCTGATCGATCAGGCGCTGGAACGCACCATCCGCAAATCCATCCGCGCCAAGTTCGGTGGCCGCCTGTGCGCCATGGTGGCGGGCGGCGCCCCGCTGAATCCGGAAGTCGGCATTTTCTTCACCGCCATCGGCATCCCGATCCTGCAGGGCTATGGCCAGACCGAATCCGGCCCGGTGATCAGCTGCAACCGCCCGCGCGCCAAGCTGAAGATGCACACGGTCGGTCCGCCGCTGGGCCAGGTCGAAGTGAAGATCGCCAGCGACGGCGAAATCCTCGTGCGCGGCGAGCTGGTGATGGACGGTTACTGGATGAACGACGCCGAGAGCCACAAGGCCCTGAAGGACGGCTGGCTTTACACCGGCGACATCGGCCATCTCGACAAGGATGGCCACCTCGTCATCACCGATCGCAAGAAGGATATCCTCGTCAACGACAAGGGGGACAATGTCGCCCCGCAGCGCGTCGAAGGCATGCTGACCCTGCAGGACGAAATTGCCCAGGCCATGGTTTACGGCGATCGCCGGCCCTATCTGGTTGGCGTGGTCGTGCCCGAAGCCGAATGGGCCCTGAGCTTCGCCCGCGACAAGGGGCTGCCGGCCGATCTGGCCAAGCTGAAGGATGAACCGGAATATGTCCGCACGCTGCAGGCTGCGGTTGACCGGGTGAACCAGAAACTGAGCGTGGTTGAAAAGGTGCGCCGGGTGATCATCGCCGATGAAGCCTTCAGCACCGACAATCAGCAGCTGACCCCGTCACTGAAGATCCGCCGCCATGTGCTGAAGCAGGTCTATGGCGAGCGGCTGGACAAGCTCTACAAGGATTGAGCTGCGCCCTGCGGCGGTTCGGGTGGCGGTGGCGGTTCGGTCACCGATTCGTCGGGAATGTCGATGATCGCCGGCGGGCTGTTGGGCTCGCCATTCAGATCGATGGTCATGCCTTCCATGTCGGCCGCCAGCGCGTCCATGTCGACCTCGACAGGCGCTGCTTCGGCTTCCACCTCCAACCGGCCTTCGGCCTGCAGCGCGCGGCGCATAAAGCCGTTCCACAGCCGCGCGGGCAGGCTGCCGCCCACGATACTGGCGGCCATCGGCGAATTATCGTCGTTGCCCGCCCACACGCCAACCACCAGATCGCCGGCAAAGCCGATGAACAGCGCGTCGCGGTGGTTTTGCGTGGTGCCGGTCTTGCCCCAGGTCTTCATCGGCAGCCGCGCCTTGCTGCCGGTGCCGTTGCGCACGGCCGATTCCAGCAGCTGCATGATATCGGCCCGCACTGGCCAGGTGGCTTTGGTGTCTTCCGGCGGAGTCACTTTCTCCGGCCACGGCTCATTGCGCCACAGGCCAGTGGCCTTCACGGGATATCGGCCGCTGGCCACGGCGGCAAAGGCCCGCGTCATGTCGATCAGCGGGATCGGCGTGGTGCCCAGCGCCATCGCCGGATAGATGCTCACCCCGCCTTCGATGCCGAGTTTCTTCACCTGGGCGGCCACGGCGGAAATCCCCACCTCCTGCGCCAGCTTGACCGCTGCGACATTCGAGCTGGCGGCAAAGGCGGTGGCCAGGCTGATGGTGCCACGAAAACGCAGATCGTCGTTCTTGGGCGCATAGCATTCACCCGGCTGCTGGCCCGGTTCACACAGCTCGATGGGTTCATCGACGATGGTGTCGCCCGGCTTCTTGCCGGCTTCCAGCGCCGCCAGATAAACGAACAGCTTGAACGAGGAACCCGGTTGACGCTGGGCCTGGGTGGCGCGGTTGAAGCTGCTCGCCTTGTAATCGGTGCCGCCCACCATGGCGACCACGCGGCCATCCAGCCGCATCGCCACCAGCGCCGCCTGGTTCACGTTCAGGCCGCCGGCCCGGGCAATGCCATCGGTGACGATGTCTTCGGCGATCTTCTGCAATCTGGGATCCAGCGTCGTCTTGACGACAATCTCGCCATAATCGGCTTCGGTCGCCTCGCGCGCCTGCGGCAGCACCCAATCGGCAAAATAACTGCCGGTGGGCAAACTCTTGCGGCCGGGGTGATAAGCGGCCGGGCGGGCGGCCTTGGCCTGCGCCGCCGTGATGACGCCGGTATCCACCATTGCGCTGAGCACCTGCGCAGCACGTTCATTGGCCTGTTTGAGGTGGCGCGATGGTGCCAGCCGCGACGGCGCCTGCACAAGGCCCGCCAGCAAGGCGGCTTCGCCCAGCGACAATTGTTCGGGCGCCTTGTCGAAATAGGTGCGCGCCGCCGCCCGGATGCCATAGGCACCATCGCCGAAATACACCGACGACAGGTAATTCTGCAGGATCTCGTCCTTGCTCAGCCGCGCCTCCAGATAAAGCGCGATGATAATTTCCTGCAGCTTGCGCTTGATCGAGCGTTCCGACGACAGGAAGCTGGTTTTCGCCAATTGCTGGGTCAGCGTCGATCCACCCTGGCGCACACCGCCGGCCTGGGCATTGGTCACCAGCGCCCGGAAAATGCCGATGGGATCAACGCCGAAATGATCGTTGAAACGGCGATCTTCGATGGCGATGAAGGCGGCCGGCACATGGGCGGGCAATTGGCCGATCTTCACCGGCTCTTCCTTGTAATCGCCGCGCCGGGCGATCGCCTTGCCGTTCATATCGGTGATGATCAGGCTGGGCTGCTTGGCCGGTTCCAGCGCGCGGCCCAGTGGCGCGGTAACGACCAGCCAGGTGAACAGCAGCGCAAAGAGCCCAACGGTGCCGCCGGCAATCCACCAGCGCCAGGGGCGAACTTGCTCCCACAACGAACCAAGGCGGACGGCCACTCCGGCCATCAGGCACGTTCCCGCGTGGCGGAAAATTTGATGTCGGGGAAACGGCCCGTCACGAAATTCAATTCCCAATTGTCCCGCGCCAGGAACACCGGGGCGCCGTCACGATCTTCGGCCAGGGCGCTGCGATGTTCATCCACAAATGCCTTCATGGCCGCTGGCGTGCCGGAAATCCAGCGGGCGGTTTCGTAAGGGCTGGGTTCGAAACTGGCAGCAACGCGATATTCGGCGTCGAGCCGGCTGATCAGCACCTCCAGCTGCAACTGGCCAACGACGCCAACGATCCACTGGCTGCCGATCGCCGGCTTGAACAACTGCGTCACGCCTTCTTCGGCCATGTCGGTGAGCGCGGTTTTCAGCTGCTTGGACTTGGTCGGATCGTCCAGCCGCACGCGGCGCAGGATTTCCGGCGCGAAATTGGGGATGCCGGTGAAGGTGATTGCTTCCCCTTCGGTCAGCGAGTCGCCAACCCGCAACGACCCGTGGTTGGGGATACCGATGATATCGCCCGGAAACGCCTCGTCGGCCAGTTCGCGGCTTTGCGCGAAGAAAAAGATCGGACTGTGCACCGCGATGACCTTCCCCGTGTGCACCTGCTTCAGCTTCATACCGCGCTTGAACCGGCCCGACACCAGCCGCAGGAAGGCGACGCGGTCGCGGTGCTGCGGGTCCATATTGGCCTGGACCTTGAAGACAAAGCCGGTGACGGCGGGTTCGCCTGGGTCGATATTGCGCGGGGTCGCCGGTTGTGGGCGCGGCGGCGGCGCGTGCGCGG
>NZ_JANPML010000330.1:0-2468 GCF_031422795.1 Sandarakinorhabdus sp. | reverse complement strand
GCACAAGGGCCAGGAACTGGTGATGGCCGATATCCCTGGCCTCATTGCCGGTGCTGCCGAAGGGGTGGGCATCGGTGACCGCTTCCTTGGCCATATCGAACGCTGCCGCGTGCTGCTGCATCTGGTCGATGCCAGCCTGCCCGGCCCGGTCGAACAATGGCGCGTGGTGCGCGAGGAATTGGCGGCCTATGGCGGCGGGCTGGAAAACAAGCCGGAGCTGCTCGCGCTGTCCAAGGTCGATCTGGTCACGCCGCAGGCCTTGGCCGCCAAGAAGCGGGCGCTGGAAAAGGCCAGCGGTCAGCATATCTTCACCGTCAGCGCCGCCACCAAGCAGGGCGTCGAGCCGGTGCTCGACAAGCTGATGGAGATCGCCGGCCGCGCGCAGGCGATGAAGGTGGAACGTGACAGGGCATGGACGCCACTGTGACGCGTTCCGCCCAGAACAAACCCGCTCATGCCGAGCTTGTCGAGGTACGCACCGCCGGGGGTGGGTGCCTCGACAAGCTCGGCATGAGCGGGGGGGGTTTCTTGTCCTAAGGCGCCTGGATGACCAACCAGCCGCCTGCTGCCGCCTTCGATCCCGTCAGCTGCCCGCGGCTGGTGGTGAAGATCGGATCGTCGCTGCTGGTTGATGCCGGCGGGGCAGTGCGCAGCGAATGGCTGGCCGGCGTGGTGGCTGATATCGCCGCGCGCCGCCAACAGGGCCAGCAGATCGTCATTGTTTCGTCCGGCGCCATTGCGCTGGGTGCGCGCCGGCTGGGGCTGGAAAAGGGTGGCCGCGCCAGCCTTGAAGACGCGCAGGCCGCTGCTGCCGTGGGCCAGGTGGCCCTGGCAGGCGTATGGGAAGCCTTGCTGGCGGCGCAGGGGCTCACCGCAGCGCAGGTGCTGCTGACGCTGGGCGATCTGGAAGACCGGCGGCGTTATCTGAATGTCGCGGCCACCATTGCCCGCCTGCTCGATCTGGGCGCGGTGCCGGTGCTGAACGAGAATGACACGGTGGCGACCACTGAAATCCGCTTTGGCGACAACGACCGGCTGGCAGCGCGCGCGGCGCAGGCGGCGGGGGCGAGCGGGGTGATCCTGCTGTCGGATGTCGATGGCCTCTACACCGCCAATCCGGCGACCGACCCGGCGGCGCAGCGCTTGCCCGTCGTGAAGGCACTGACGCCCGAGATCATGGCGATGGCCACCGGCGAAACGCGTTCGGGCATGGGTTCGGGCGGCATGGCGGCAAAATTGCTGGCGGCGCGCATGGCCGGCGCGGCCGGGATCGCGCTCGCCATTTGCGATGGCCGCGTCGATCGCCCGCTGACCCATTTTGCGTCGGCTGGTGGCGGCACGCTGTTCTTGCCGCCGCGCGCGGCCAAGGGCCGCAAGGCGTGGCTGGCCGGGCGCATCACCGTGGCCGGCACGCTGTTGGTGGATGCCGGCGCAGCGGCCGCCCTGAAGCGCGGCGCCTCGTTGCTGGCGGCGGGCGTGCGCGGCGTTGACGGCAAGTTCCGCCGCGGTGACGTGGTCGCCATCATGGGCCCGCAGGGCGAACTGCTCGGGCGCGGCCTGGCCGGCTATGACGCCGATGACGCCAGCGCCATCCTGGGCCTGCGCAACGAAGCGCAAGCCGCCATCCTGGGCTATGCGCCGCGCGCCGCCCTCGTCCACGCCGATCATCTGGTGATGCTATGACAAGCAATCTCATCGGGGATATGGCCCGTGCCGCCCGCGCCGCCCTGCCAGTGTTGGCGGCCGCTCCGACAGCGCAGAAGGCCCAGGCCGTTCGCGTCGCAGCGGCAGCCATCCGGGCGCGGCGCGATGAGCTGCTGGCCGCCAACGCTGCCGATGTGGCGGCCGCCGCCGGCCTGTCGGCGGCGCTGGTGGACCGGCTGGCGCTGGATGCCGGCCGCGTCGAGGGCATTGCCGCCGGGCTTGATACCGTGGCGGGCCTTGCCGATCCGGTGGGCGAAATCATCGCGAAATGGTCGCAGCCCAATGGCCTGCAGTTCGAACGCGTGCGGGTGCCGCTGGGCGTGATCGGCATCATCTATGAAAGCCGGCCCGGCGTGACGGCAGACGCGGCGGCGCTGTGCCTGATGGCCGGCAATGCCTGCCTGCTGCGCGGTGGCAGCGAAGCGGCACGGTCGAATGCCGTGCTGCTCGATTGCGTGGCGCACGGCCTGCGTGATGCCGGGCTGCCGGCGGCGGCGGTTCAGATGGTGCCCGCCGGCGATCGCGCGCTGGTGGGCGAGATGCTGGCCGCGCATGGCCTGATCGACGTTATCATCCCGCGCGGCGGCAAGGGGCTGGTGGCGCGGGTGCAGGCCGAAGCGCGCGTGCCGGTGCTGGCGCATCTTGATGGCATCAACCATGTCTATGTCGATGCCAGCGCCGATGTCGGTCAGGCGGTGGCCATCGTGGTCAACTCCAAGCTGCGCCGCACGGCGGTGTGCGGGGCGATGGAGACGTTGCTGATC
>NZ_JANPML010000329.1:0-5982 GCF_031422795.1 Sandarakinorhabdus sp. | reverse complement strand
GGATCGCTGGTCAGCCGGCCCAGAACGCTGGCGCGGCGGTCCAGCGTTTCCACCCACAGCGCATGAGCGCCGGCGGGAGGTTCCACGATCACGTCATAGGTTTCAGCGACGCCCATGCGGAATTCATCGACCACCACCGGCTGCACCGGCCGGCCATCAGCCGCGACGATGGTCATCGGCACGCCCGGGATGCGGATATCCATGAAGCTCATCGCCGAACCGTTGATGAAACGCAGGCGCACGCGCTGACCGGGCGTGAAGTTCAGGGTGGGCTGCGCCGCCGTCGGCTGGCCGTGCATCAGCAGCGCATAGCCGGTCACGTCGGCGATGTCGGTCGCGTCCATGCGCATCTGGCCCCAGGCTTGCCGCTCGGCCATCGTGGCCTTCATCCCGAATTTCTTCGCGTCACGCATCATTTCGGGCAGCGTGCGCTTGTTCCAGTTGTAATAGCCGGAATCGCTCTTCAGGTTGCGCAGCACCCGGGCAGGATCCTCGCGCGTGTGGTCCGACAGCAGGATGACATGCTCCGCGTCAGCCTTGATCGGGTCGTCACCCGCCGGCGCGATGATCAGCGCGCCATATTGCCCGGCCTGTTCCTGCCCTTCCGAATGCGCGTGATACCAATAGGTGCCGCTCTGCCGCACGCGGATGCGATAGGTATAGGTTTCGCCCGGCGCGATACCGTTGAAGCCGTTGAAGCCCGGCGCGCCATCATAGGCCCCGTCGATCAGCAGCCCGTGCCAGTGAATGGAGGTGCTGGACTTCAACTTGTTGGTGACGCGAACAATGGCCTCCTCGCCTTCCTTGAAACGCAAGGTGGGGCCGGGCACGCTGCCGTTGATGGCGATCACACTGTCGGTGCGGCCAGGCACGATCTGCTTCTGTTGGCGTTCCACCACCAGATCATAGGTGGCAGCCTGCACCAGTGCCGGCGTGAGCAGGACGAGCGCCAAAACCAGGCGGGCAAGATGTTGCAGCAATGTCATCGCCGGCGCATAACCTGCGTATCATGGTACAGAGTCAAGCTGCAGATCGTCTCACTATCGCGCGATTGGCCGCAGCCGCCGGCGTTGGCGTCGAAACCGTGCGCTTCTATCAGCGCAAGGGGCTGCTGCCGGTACCGGCGGCGGCGGGCAAGGTGCGCCATTATGATGCTTTCCATGTCGAACGTCTGCGCTTCATTCGCACCGCCCAGCGCGCCGGTTTCAGCCTGAAGGAAATCGCCGAGTTGCTGGCGCTGGATGCCAGTGACGACCGCGCCCGCGTGCAAGCGCTCACCCGCACACGCCTTGCCGCACTCGATGCCGAAATGGCCGAGCTCTCCGCCGCCCGCACCTTGCTGTCGGGCCTGCTCGACGAATGCACCAGCGGCGGCGTTGGCCCCTGCCCGATCATCGCGACCTTCACCGGCAACCGCTGCCATTGATGGCACCGGCTCGACAAGGCCCGGTGCTTCGCCCAGTGTGCCCCCGATGAAAAACGTTGCGAACAAGCCCCTTTTGGCCTGGTTGGTCGTCGTTCTGGCCGGGGCGGTGCTGCCCGCTCTGGCCCTGCTGTTGCTGCGCGATGTGCCTGCGCCAGCACCGCTGGCGCTGATCGGCGGTCCCATAGTGGCCGTTGGCCTGATGGGCATGGGCATGATCGCTGCGGCCACCGTCGGCCGGTTCTGGGTCGGCGTGCTGCTGGCGCTGCTTGCGGGAGTCGGCCTGATCCTGTTGGCGCGGGTGCTGGGCATGCCGGCGCTGCCGCACCCGTTTTCCACCGGGCTGGCGGTGATCGTGGCCAGCCTCAGCTTTGCCGCGCGAGGGCTCCTGTTTGCGCGCGCCATGGCCGGCAACGGCTGGTTGATGGCGCTGTTCGTTGTCGCCGGCGAAGCCGCCATGCTGGCCACGGCAGCCTATTTGCCCAATTGGTTGCTCGTGCTGCTGCCCGCCCAATGGGCCAGCACGGCCATCCAGACCGCGCTGACCGGCACCGGCACGCGCGCGGCGAGTTCCGCCTTGTTCGCGCTGGCCGGTACGGCGGCAACAACGCTGCTGGTGGCCTTCCTGTGGCCGCGCCGCTGGCCCTATGCACTGATGTTCTCAGCCTGGATCAGCCTGTCGGCGCTGGTCTGGCACAACCCCGGCCCGCCGATGCCGCGCGCTGATCTTGAGGTTTACGCCCTGCCTGCGCTGCTGGAACGACCGGCCAATATCGCCCCGGTTGCGATTGCGCCGCCGGATGCTGCCACTGTCAGTGCCCTGGCCCGGGTGCGGCGCCAGATCGAAAAATGGCCCGCCGCCGCCGAGCCTGATCTTGCCCAACGCGCGCGCAACCTGCTGCTGATCGCGGCGGTGCCCGATCTTTACGATACTGAACCGCTGCAATCGCAGTTGCCGGCGCTGGTTGCGGTCGAACTCAAGGCGCGGCTTCCGGCCAACCAGCGCCGCGCCATCCTGATCGCCATTGCGCTGCATCCCGAACAAGGCAGCGTGGCGGCGCGCGAAACATTGCCGGCGCTGGGCCTGCCCGCCAATGTGGGTGACGAAGCGCCGGTGCGCAGTCGCATGGCACTTTATGCTGCCCAGCTGGCCCGGCAGCCTTGACCCGCCAGGCCGCGAAGATGAGTCTGAGCCTGACGCGCAACGCCAGATTTGGCAAAGTGGTGGTTCTGCCCAGCGCGGTCGCTTCGAAATGCTGTAAACTCACCCCTATTCGGGAATGGGCTTGGGGAGTGACACCATGGATTGGCGGACGATCATTGCGGGCATGATGCTGGCGGTTGCCGCCGCGGCAACCCCGGCCAACGCCGCTGGCGACAACCCGCCCAAGGCCGCGCAGCCGGCGCCGTGGCTGCCCGCCAGCTTCACGCCGCCCGTGCTGGCCAAAGCATCTGGCTTCAAGCTGGTGCCGCTTGGCCCGGCCTTGGTGAAGATCGACTATGACGCCTACATGGCCTCCATCGAACATCTGCAGAAGACATTCACCCGCAGCACGGATTGGCCGCACAAGAACCTCACCGCCGCCGACGCCATGGCCGACATGGAGAGTGAAGCGACCCGCTTCCGCAAACGCGAATCCTTCGCCTATGGCGTGCTCACCCCCGATGGCCGCCGTGAACGCGGCAGCGTCTATGTCTCGCCCAGCAATGTCGCCGGCTATGATGCCGTGGTGCGGCTGTGGGTGACCAAGGCCGAATATGACGCCGGCTTCGATGCAGAACTCCATGCCTGGGTGCAAAACTGGGTGCGCGCCAAATGGCCCTTCGCCAAGGTCGCCTACCCCGGCCGCGCCATCGACTGGGCGACGTGGGACGCGCTAGTTGCAACTTCGAAGAAGAACGGGAAAGCGTAAGAGGCCGCCGGCGGGCAGGGCCTGAGGCCCTGCACCCACTTTCGTTGGGGCAGCGCTGCCCAAGTTCATGGTTAATTTATACTTTGCAGATAAAAAATCGGGCTTCGGGGGGCACCCGTCCGTCTGTTGACCGCAAAGAGGGGACATCATTCATGTTTTATCGTTCAGCCATCATCGTTCTTGCGACCATGCTCACCACTGGCGCCAATGCCGCATCCATCATCGGCAGTGCGACCGGAATCGCAAGCCCAACTTACGCCATCACGTTCAGCGAAGTGTCTTTGACGCCATCAGTCTCCCAAGTGACCAACCAGTTTGCCGCCTTTGGGGCCAGTTTCTCGCCTGCTGCCACCTACACGCCGCAGACCGGGTTTCCCAATATCGTCGGCGATACGATCGGCAATTTTCCCGTCAGTTTCTTCACGCCGTTCAGCATCAACTTCACTGTACCACAAACCAGCGCCGCCTTCGCCATGGTCTCCAACGGCGCAGATTATCTGTTTGAGGCGCTTTCGGGCGCAAATGTCGTCGAAGGATTTACGGCGCCCGTTGGCACTTCGGCCAACAATTTCTATGGCTTCACCGGTGTCAGTTTCGACAGCATCCGCATCACCAATCTCACCAGTGACCTCTGGTTGATCGACAATGTGCAGATTGGCTCGACCACGGCTGTTCCCGAACCGGCCAGCTGGGCCATGCTGATCGCTGGCTTCGGTCTGGTTGGCGCGGCCATGCGCCGTCGGCGCGCTGCGGTCGCCTGAACCGCCGGCGCCGGTTGGCGCTGATTGCAGAAACCAGTTCCGAATTGATCGGATGATTCACAGCCGTCCCGCAACAACGGGGCGGCTGTTGCTTGGCGTGGGAATATCGTTTCTTCTTCAGCCTGAAACGCGCAGAACCACCGTCAGTCCCGGTGGCAGCGGATCAGGCAACGTCGCCAACCGCGTCGCATCGCGGCGTGCGCGGTCCACCACGGCGGCGGGGACAGCGCCTTTCATCACCAGCGCGTCGCAGCGGGCCAGGGCATTCAACTGGTTGAGGGTGAGATCGCCGGGGTCGGCGCTGGCAAGGGTGATGTCCAGCAGCTGCGGGGCGGCATCCGACGCGCCCGCGACCACGGCGGCGACGGCGGATTCGGGATCGGCCAGCGCAGCGAAAGGATCGAGCGGGCCGGCTTGTGCCAGCGCGCGTTCCCACAAGCGGCGGCGATCGTTGGGTGTCGGGTGACGGACAGCGACCGCGTCGCGGGCGGCGAGGATGGCGCGCGCCAGCGGACCGAGGCTGGCGGGGAGCAGCGCTTCGAACCGCGTGCGCAAGGCGCGGGCAAGGCTGGCCGACGCGCCGGCGGTGGAAATGGCGACAACCACGGGTGAACGATCGATGATGGCGCCCATCAGGAAATCGGACATGGCGGGTTTGTCCACCACGTTGACCAGCAGGCCGCGGGCGCGCAGCCGGGAGGCGGCGGCGTGGGCTTCGGCGTCGTCTTCCAGCGCGACGAAGGCCAGCATGGCGCCCTGTGTCTCTTCGACCACCAACGTGCCACCGGCCGCGCGGACCAGGCGGGCCTTGGCTTCGGCGGGTTCGCCGTCACCAACCAGGATGACGTTGCGCCCGGCGAGGGTCACGAAGATGGGCAATTGCTGCATGGCGCGCCTGTGCCCTGCGCCTCACGCCGGCGCAATACCGGACTCTGGCGTGTGCGGATCGGCGACGCGGGTCAGGCGGGCAAGCAGCGCGAGGCCGCCGGGAATGGCAGACAGGCCGGCCATGGCGGCATAGCGCCCGATCGGATGCCGCGCCACCGCCAGCGCGGCCATGGCGAGGCGGACCGGGCGGCGGGTGCGAGTGAGCAGCGCGTGGCTGTAGGTGGCGGCATCAGCACCTTGTGCCAGCATCGCCGCCGCAAGCCGGCCGGATTCGAGCGCGATGGCCATGCCGTCGCCGCAAAAACTGGGGATGACGGCGGCCTGGTCGCCCAGCCGCCAGAGGCCGTCCTTGGTGGGCCTCGCCAAATGGCCATAGGGCACGCGGCTGATGGCGAGCGGACGCGGCAGCAGTGGTTCGGCATTGGCCAGCGCGGCAAGGGCTGGCTCTGTGACCAGACGGGCCAGCAGGGCGGCCCATGATCCCAGCGCGCGATAATGTGCGCCGTCCACCAGCAGGCACAGGTTCAAGCGGCCGCCCTCCACCGGTTGCAGGCCGGCATAACCGCCGTCGAAAAAGGTGACCGCCACGCTGCCCGCAAGGCGACGCGACAAGGCAGCATCGCGGAAATACATCTTGAAACCGATTTCATCCGGGCCGTCGGGGCGCGGCAGGCCGCGCACATCATGCTTGCCGCTGGCGAGCAGCAGGGTCGATGCACCGATGTCGCCGGCGCTGGTCTGCGCCATACTGCCGGCCAGGCCGCGCACGCTCACGCCGCGCTGCACGTTCACTCCTTGCGCAGATGCGCGGTCGAGCATGGCTTCGTCCAGCACCCGGCGCGACAGGCTGAGCGCTGGAAAGGGCAATGCGGCGGCGGCCTGGCGGTGGCCAGCGTTGATCTCGACGCGCGTGATGGGAACCGCGCCCAAAGCCCGCGCGTCCACGCCCAGCCCAGCCAGCGCCTTGACCGCCTCGCCGCTGAGGAACTCGCCGCAG
>NZ_JANPML010000328.1:0-4019 GCF_031422795.1 Sandarakinorhabdus sp. | reverse complement strand
CGCGCCAACATTGCCCAGCCCGGCAAGGCCGATGCGCAGCATGTTTGCCATGGTTCAGGTGCTCGCGTTGGCAGCAGGCGTGTTGACGCCCATCGATTGCAGATATTTGCGGATATTGCGCGCGGCTTGGCGCAGGCGCTGTTCGTTTTCGACCATGGCGATGCGGACAAAGCCTTCGCCGTCCTCGCCATAACCCACGCCCGGTGCGACCGCGACGCCGGCTTGCGTAAGCAATTGCTTGGAGAATTCCAGGCTGCCCAGATGCGCCAGTGCCGGCGGCAGCGGTGCCCAGGCAAACATGCTGGCGCGCGGCGGCGGAATATCCCAGCCGGCGCGGCCAAAGCTCTCCACCAGCACGTCGCGGCGGCGGCCATAAAGCTCGCGGTTCTGCTGCACGATGTCCTGCGGGCCGTTTAGCGCGGCCACAGCGGCCGCCTGGATCGGCGTGAAGGCGCCATAGTCCAGATAGGATTTCACCCGGGTCAGCGCCGAAATCAGCGTCTTGTTGCCGACGGCAAAACCGATGCGCCAACCGGCCATGCTGTAGGTCTTGCTCATCGATGTGAACTCGATCGCCACGTCCTTGGCGCCCGGCACCTGTAGGATCGACGGGGTGGGCACGCCATCGAAATAGATTTCCGAATAGGCCAGATCAGACAGCACCCAGATATTATGCTTCTTCGCAAACGCTACAACGCGCTCATAAAAAGCCAGATCGGCGACTTCGGCGGTGGGGTTGCTGGGATAGCCCATCACCAGCACGCTGGGGCGGGGCACAGTAAAGCGCACGGCGCGTTCCAGCGCCTCGAAATAGGCTTCATCCGGCGTGGTCGGCACCGAACGGATGGTGGCGCCGGCAATGATGAAGCCAAAGGTGTGGATGGGGTAAGACGGGTTGGGCGCCAGCACCACATCACCCGGCGCGGTGATGGCCTGCGCCAGGTTGGCCAGCCCTTCCTTGGAACCCAGGGTCACGACGATTTCGGTTTCGGGATCGAGATCAACCCCGAACCGCCGATCATAATAGGCCGCCTGGGCGCGGCGCAGGCCGACGATGCCCTTTGACGCCGAATAGCCATGCGCATCCGGTTTGGCCGCCACTTCGGCCAGCTTGGCGATGACGTGCGGCGGCGGCGGCAGATCGGGATTGCCCATACCCAGATCGATGATGTCGTCGCCGCGTGCCCGGGCGGCGGCCCGCATCGCGTTCACTTCCGCGATCACATAGGGCGGCAAACGTTTGATACGGTAAAAATCGTCCTGCATGGCCAGTTCCGTTGGGCTGAATTCGTTGCCTTAGGCAACATGGGATCAAAAGAAAAGCGGCGGGGAACTTGTTTGTTCCGCCGCCGCTGGTGGGAGAGACCGATTGTTGCGTCTCTCTCAGGGCGGCGAGGGTGCGGCCAGTGCTGCACACACTGCTGCTGCTGCGGACGCAGCGTTGGCGGCAGCGTCGGCGGCAGCAATGATGATGGCCTGGTTGATCACCCGAAAAAATCCCTTGGTGCCGGCCCAAACCGGGCCAACAACTATTTCGATAGCGCATCAGGCCGGGCTTGGCAAAGCAGCCCAACACGGGGCAGAGTGAAAACTTCAGGAGATTATACAAATGCCCGCCCAGAAGCCCGTGACGCCCGATGCGCCCAACACCAAGGATCTTGGCTCCAGCCAAGCACAGGCGCAGGAAAATTTCCAGAAGGTCACCGATCTGATGGGCAAGGGCCAGCAGATGATGATGGAATTCTGGACCAAGGAACACACGGCGCCGCCGATGTTGACCGATCCGATGGGCTTCATGTCGACGTGGCAGAAGGCGTGGACAGCCATGCTGTCTGATCCGGCCAAGTTGGTGGAGATGCAGCAACGATACATGTCCGACGCGATGGCGTTGTGGCAGAGCTTCCTGTCGCCCGAAACCGAAAAGCCGGCCATCAAGGACAAGCGCTTTGCCAATGCTGCCTGGGCCGAAACCCCGGCGTTTGATTTCCTGCGCCAATCCTATCTGCTCACCGCCAGCCATTTCATGGAAGCCGCGCACAGTCTCGACGGGTTGGAGCCGGCGGAAAAGGCGAAAGCGCAGTTTATCATCAAGCAATATGTCGACGCGATGAGCCCATCCAATTTCGCGATGACCAATCCCGAAGTGTTGAAGGCGACAGCCGAAACCGGCGGTGCCAATCTGCTCAAGGGTCTCGAGCATCTGCTTGGCGATCTGCAGACCGGGCGCATGAAGATGACCGACGAAAACGCCTTTGAAGTGGGTCGCAACGTCGCCATCACACCCGGCAAGGTGGTGTTTCAGAACCGGGTGTTCCAGCTGATCCAATATGCGCCGACAACTGAAACCGTGTTCGAAACGCCGCTGGTGATTTTCCCGCCGTGGATCAACAAATTCTACATCCTCGATCTCACCGCTGAAAAAAGCTTCATCCGCTGGGCCGTCGAACAGGGCATCACCGTGTTTGTGGCGAGCTGGAAAAATGCCGATGCCAGCATCGCTGATGCCACGGTTGATACCTATGTTGAAGAAGGCATCCTGGCGGCGGTGAACGCCGTGCGGGAAATCTGCGGCACGCCCAGCGCCCACACCATCGGTTATTGCGTGGCCGGCACCACGCTGGCCGCTGCCATGGCCGTGCTGGAAAGCCGCGGCGAGGCCGCCAACATCGCCACCGGCACCTTCTTCACCGCCCAGGTTGATTTCGAGGACGCTGGCGAGCTGAAATTCTTTGTTGATGATCCCAGTGTTGAAACGATGGACAAGATGACGGAAGACAAGCCGGTGCTGGATGGCCGGTTCATGGCCACCACCTTCAACCTGCTGCGTTCCAATGATCTGATCTGGAACTATGTCGTCAACAACTACATGCTGGGGAAGGATTATTTCCCCTTCGACCTGCTGTATTGGAACAGCGACGCCACCAACGTGCCGGCCCGTTGGCACCAGCAATATATCAAGGAGATGTACCGCGAAAACCTGCTGGTCAAACCCGGCGGCATGAATGTTTGCGGCGTGCCCATCGACCTGAAAACTGTGAAAACGCCGATGTATATCCAAGGCGGCAAGGAAGATCATATCGCGCCGGCCCGCAGCGCCTTCAAACTCACCAAGGCCTTCACCAACGAAACCCGCTTTGTGCTGGCGGGCAGTGGGCACATCGCTGGCGTCGTAAACCCGCCGTCGGCGAAGAAATATCAGCACTGGATCGGTGATTCCGCAGCTGCCAACCTCGATGCGTTCGTCGCCGGCGCCACCGAACACAAGGGCAGCTGGTGGCCGGATTGGTTGGCCTGGCTCACCCCGCGCTCCGGCCCGCAGGTAAAGCCGCGCGTGCCGGGCAAGGGGCCGTACAAGGCCATCGAAGATGCGCCCGGCGCCTATGTGAAAGAGCGGATCTGATGGACGATTTCAAGACCGCCATGCGCCGCATCATCACCGGCGACGATGCTGACGGCCGTTCGGTGATCATAATCGATGGCCCGCCGTCCTCCAGCGCTGGCGCCATCGATGTGGGCGGCCTGTTCGAAATCTGGGAAGACGCCGCCAGCGGGCCGCTGAATCCCAAGGCGCATGGCGATCTGGGCACCACCACCCCTGTGCTGGGGCCGCGATCGGGCAATGTTCAGGTGCGCTGGTTCGTGGTGACGCCGCAACCCGAAGGCGTGCCCAAGGCGGCACTGGACACCGCCACCCGCGCTGCCTTTGCCACGGTACACGGCGATCACCACATCATCGATCAAAGCCGCCATTCGGCCATGCACGAAACCCACTCGCTGGATATCATCTGCCTGCTCAGCGGCGATGTCTCCCTGATCCTTGAAGGCAGCGAAACCCGCGTCAAACCGGGCCAGGTGGTGATCCAGCGCGGCACCAACCACGCCTGGGTGGCCCACGGCGGCCCGGCGATGCTGCTGGCCGTGCTGATTGACCGGCCGCTGGTGCGCTGAAACGGTGGGTTCAACCGATCAGCCCATGATGGGCGTCGTCATCGTTGCGTTCCAGTCGGCCGACGTGATCG
>NZ_JANPML010000327.1:0-3469 GCF_031422795.1 Sandarakinorhabdus sp. | reverse complement strand
CAGAAATATCGCGAGCCGGCGCTGTTGCAGCAGCTGGTCACCGATCCGCACACGCCGGGCCATTTCCGCCCCTATGTCGTGCGCAACATCGACGCCTGGTACAAGGCGTTCAACGTGAAGCAGGGCGAAAAGATGTACCTGTCGCCGGAAGAGCGCATCAAGCTGTGGTAAGGCGCTATTATCGCCCGATACTGACTGAAGGAGAGGGGCTGCTGCTTGCCGGCGGCCCCTTTTCCTTTGCGCGCTGCGAAGTGCTGACTCGGGCCGGCAGCCTGGGTTTTGTGGATGCGGCCGATGTGCCGGACGATTGGCGCGAACGGCTGACAAGGCCGCGCCCGTTGCTGGCCCGCTTTGAGCAGCGATTGCCGCTGGTGATGGGCATCTTGAACATCACGCCCGACAGTTTTTCCGATGGAGGCCGCCATGACGCGCCCGCAGCCGCCATCGCCGCTGCCCACGCCATGCACGCGGCCGGTGCGACGATCATCGACGTGGGAGCGGAATCGACGCGGCCCGGTGCGCCGGAATTGCCGGTGGCGGACGAACTGGCGCGGCTTGCGCCGTTGTGGAGCGGGCTGAAAGGCCTGCCGGTCTCCATCGACACGCGCAAATCACCCGTGATGGTCGCCGCGCTCGATGCCGGTGCGATGATCGTCAATGATGTCAGTGCGCTGGGCCATGATCCGGCGGCCATGGCGCTGGTGGCGCAGCGCGGCTGCCCGGTGATATTGATGCACCATCAGGGCACACCCGAAACCATGCAGCTGGCGCCGCAGTATGATGATGCGCTGCTTGATGTGTTTGACTGGCTGGAGGGGCGGATTGCCGCAGCCACTGCCGGCGGAATCGCAGCCGATGCCATCATCGCTGATCCGGGTATCGGTTTCGGCAAGGGGCTGGAGCATAATCTGGCCCTGCTGAAAGGGCTGAGCCTGCTGCACGGTCTGGGTGTGCCGATCCTGCTCGGTGCAAGCCGCAAGTCGTTGATTTCAAAACTGGCGGGCGACGTGTCGGTGGAACAGCGCCTGCCGGGCAGCCTGGCGCTGGCGCTGGCCGGGGCGCAAGCCGGCGTGCAGGTGCTGCGCGTGCATGATGTGCCGGAAACGCTGCAGGCCTTGGCAGTATGGAGAGCCTGCTCAATCGCGCAGGCCTGATCCGGCATTTGGCCCCTTCAAAGCTGCGCCCCCTTCACAGACACGGATTGTCTGCTAACAGGCGAACTGCACAGGTTGCGGCAGCGCGACCCGCCACTGCCAGCATTAGGGGTTTCGCCGATCATGGCCAGCAACGAACAGCAGAACGACAGCCACCGTTCCACCTATGAAAGCTTCACCGGCTTTACCAAGTGGGGCACGATCTTTGTGATCACGGTCATGCTCGCGCTCTACGTGTTCCTGGTCTGAAACAAGCGCAACTGGGGGCGGAACCATGAAGATCGCGGTGCTGAAAGAAGCCGGCGGCGTTGAAACGCGGGTCGCGGCCACGCCGGAAACGGTAAAGAAGCTGATGGGCCTGGGTGCCAGCGTGGCGGTGGAAGCCGGCGCTGGCTTTGGCGCAAGGATCAGCGATGCCGATTATGCCGCTGCTGGTGCCACGGTCGCTGCCCGCGCCGATGTGATTGCCGGGGCCGATATGGTGCTGGGCGTGCAGGGGCCGCAACTGGCCGATCTGCCCAACATTGTGCCTGGCACGATAGTAGCTGCCATCCAGTCGCCCTTCAACGATCGCGCCAAGATCGAGGCTTATGCCGGCGCTGGCCTGATCGCCTATGCGATGGAATTCATGCCGCGCACCACCCGCGCGCAATCGATGGACGTGTTGTCCAGCCAGTCCAACCTTGCCGGCTACAAGGCCGTCATCGACGCCGGCGAAACCTATGGCCGCGCCTTTGCCATGATGATGACGGCCGCTGGCACGATCAGCGCGGCCCGCGTGTTCATCATGGGTGTCGGCGTTGCCGGTCTGCAGGCCATTGCTACCGCCCGCCGCCTGGGCGGCGTGGTCAGCGCCACCGACGTGCGCGCCGCCACCAAGGAACAGATTGAATCGCTGGGTGCCAAGGCGATTTTCGTCGAGAAGGTGGCAGGCATTTCGGGCGAAGGCGCTGGCGGCTATGCCACCGAAATGAGCGATGAATACAAGGCGGCGCAGGCCGAACTGGTATCGGCGCACATCGCCAAGCAGGATATCGTCATCACCACCGCGCTGATTCCGGGCCGGCCGGCACCGCGCCTGGTTACCGACGCGCAGGTCGCCTCGATGCGGCCGGGCAGCGTCATTGTTGATCTGGCGGTGGATAGCGGCGGCAACGTCGAAGGTGCTGTTGCGGGTGAAATCGTGGAACGCTACGGCGTCAAGATCATCGGCCATTCGAATCCGGCGAGCCGCATGGCGCCTGATGCCAGCGCGCTCTACAGCCGCAATTTGTTCAACATGATCAGCGCCTTCTGGGACAAGGAGGCGAAAGCCGCCGTGTGGCCGGCTGACGACGATATCGTGAAGGGCATCAAGCTGACCGAGGGTGGCAAGGTCGTCCACGAACGGTTGCAGGGGTAAGCATCATGGATTTCCTTTCAATCCTGTCGATCTTCGTGCTGGCGGTGTTCGTCGGTTATTATGTGGTGTGGTCGGTCACGCCGGCGCTGCACACGCCGCTGATGGCCGTGACCAACGCCATTTCCTCGGTGATCATCGTCGGCGCGCTGATCGCGGCGGCGGCCGGTGCCATCACCGATGGTGGTGGCCTGTCGCAGTGGCTGGGCCTAGCTGGCGTGGTGCTGGCCAGCGTCAACATCTTTGGCGGTTTTGCCGTCACGCGCCGCATGCTCGCCATGTACAAGAAAAAAGACAAGAAGCCGGCGGCTTCGAAGTAAGGGCAGGACCATGGAACACGCAGTCGCTGCCACCCCGGCCTGGGCCGTTCTGGCCTATCTCGCCGCCGGTGTGCTGTTCATTCTCGCCCTGCGCGGGCTGTCGTCGCCGGAATCCAGCCAGGCGGGTAACCGCAATGGCATGATCGGCATGTTGCTGGCCGTCTGCACGTCGCTGGCGCTGCACCCGACCGGCTTGCCGCTGATCGTTGGCGCGATTGCGCTGGGCGGCGGTATTGGCTGGGTCATCGCCCAGCGCATCCAGATGACGGCGATGCCGGAACTGGTGGCGGGCTTCCACAGCCTGGTTGGCATGGCCGCCGTGCTGGTCGGCTGCGCGGCCTATCTCAACCCGGCGGCGTTCGGCATTGTTGATGCGGCAGGCGCGATCCTCACTGTGTCGCGGGTCGAACTGGGTCTGGGTGTCGCCATCGGTGCGATCACCTTCTCCGGATCGATCATCGCCTTCCTGAAACTTTCGGGCCGCATGTCCGGCTCGCCGATCCTGCTGCCGGGGCGCCATGTGCTCAACCTGGGCGTTCTGGCCGGCATTGTCATCCTCACCGGCCTGTTCGCCACCGATGCCACCGCTGCCGCTG
>NZ_JANPML010000326.1:0-8250 GCF_031422795.1 Sandarakinorhabdus sp. | reverse complement strand
TCCGCGCTCTGGGCTTCAGCCAGGATGACATGAATTTTCAGCCTGCTGGCCTGGCGAAAATCAAGGCCCGCACGTTGATCGTGCATGGTGATCGCGATCCGTTCTTCCCGGTCGCAATTCCGGTCAGCCTGTATCAGTCGATCCCCGGGTCCGCCTTGTGGATCGTCCCCAACGGCGACCATTCGCCCACAGCCGGTGCCGGAGAAGCGGCCTTTTTGAGCCGTGTGGAGAGTTTCCTGGTAAAGGAGCCAATCGTTCCGTAACGCCATCTTCCGCTAACCGCCCCGCCCCGCTATGACGCAGTGCAGCACAACCTAAAGGGCGGCCATGCCACGCACGCGCGCAGACGGGAAAAAGACACAGATCGTAGTCGTTGGCGGCGGTGCCGGCGGGCTTGAGTTGGTGACGAAGCTGGGCGCGCATTTCCCGCGCGCCGATTTCGACATCATCCTGGTCGATCGCAACCCCACCCACATCTGGAAGCCGCTGCTGCACGAAGTCGCCGCCGGCAGCCTAGACGCCAATCTGGATGAGGTCGGCTATCGCGGCCACGCCTATCGCTGGGGCTATCGCTACTTCGATGGCGCGCTCGAAGCCGTCGACCGTGAGGCCAAGCAGATCGTCATCGCGCCGATCACCGATGAAGATGGCAGCGAAGTGATCGGCCGCCACCGCATCCGCTATGATTATCTGGTCATCGCGGTGGGCAGCGTTTCCAACGATTTCGGCATCACCGGCGTGAAGGATCATTGCCTGGCGCTGGAAAGCCGCATCGATGCCGATCGTTTCCGCCGCAAATTGCTCAACCAGTGCCTGCGCGTGTCGCGCCAGATGGTGGCCGATCCGGCCAGCGATGCCACGGTGAAAGTGGTGATCGTGGGCGGCGGCGCGACCGGCGTGGAACTGGCCGCAGAGCTTTATTCCGCCGCCGATGCGCTGGGCTTCTATGGCCTTGAAGTGTTCGATGGAAAGCGCCTGCAGGTGTCGCTGCTCGAAGCCGGGCCGCGCATCCTGCCGCAACTTCCCGAAAAACTGGCAGCCGCAGCCCATTCGGAACTGGAAAATCTGGGCGTCAAGGTGCTGGCCGGAACGCAGGTGGTGGCCGCCACCGCTGATGCCATCATGGTCAAGGATGGCCCCGCCATTCCTGCCGATCTGAAGGTCTGGGCGGCCGGGGTGAAGGGCGCCGAGTTCCTCAATGGCATTGGCGGGCTGGAAACCACCCGGGGCAACCAGTTGCTGGTGAAAGACACGTTGCAGACCACGCGCGACGATAGCATCTTCGCCATCGGCGATTGCGCCAGCTACACACCGCCTGGGCAAGACCGCCCGGTGCCGCCGCGCGCGCAGGCCGCGCACCAGATGGCCGATTCCACCTTCCGCAACATCAAGGCGCTGATCGCCGGCAAACCGCCGCGCCCGTTTGTCTATGCCGATAACGGCTCGCTGGTGAACCTGGCGCGCTATTCCACCGTGGGCAGCCTGATGGGCAATCTGGTGGGCGGCAAGATGGCGATCGAAGGTCGGCTGGCGCGTTTCGTCTACACCTCGCTCTACCGCATGCACCTGATCGCCATCCACGGCTGGCTTAAGGGCCTGTTCCTGATCCTGATGGGTCATGTGAACCAGGTGGTGCGACCGAAGCTGAAGCTGCACTAGCGGCTGTCGTTCACGGCATCCCCAAAATGCAAAAGGCGCGGCCACCGTTGCCGAGGGCCGCGCCTGATGGTTCGCGTTGGTTCAGGCCGCGATCACGCGGCGGCGGCGGCGCATGGCAGCGCCAGTGAGGCCAAAGCCGGCGATCAGCATCGCCCAGGTCGACGGTTCCGGCACACCCAGATCATAGCCCATGGTATCAAACGCGATCAGATCGAAGCGCGAGATCTGCATGAACGGGCGCGTGCCGCCCGGGCCGGTCGCCGTCGGGTCCATGATGCCCAGCGGCAGGGTGCCCAGGATGATATCATCCTTCCAGTGGCTGGCCTGACGGCCATCGCCATTGAACGCGCCGGTTGACAGCGGCGCCAGGCAGGTCTTGCCGGCATTGACCGAGAAGCACGGGGTGCCGCCGATCGACCAGTCGAGCGCCGACTGACCATCGAAGCTGCCATAACGCTGCAGATCGTTCACCGTGCCCCAGCCGATATTGTTCAGCCCGCGGGCGCCATTGGGCGCAGCCCGGTTCGGCAAGGCATTCTGATCGGCCAGATCAACGCCCGACCGGAAGCCCAGCGCGTGGCCGATTTCGTGCGCGGCAACGCCCACGAAATCGATGGTGCCCGGCGTGATGCCGTCGGTCGGATCGAAATCCCAGTTGAACAGCGTGCTGAACGATACCGACCCGTCGCGGCCAAGCGGATTGGAGCCGAGGTTATAAACCGGGTTCAGGCCAAGCGCCTTCACCTGTGCGGTGTTGATGTTGATGTTGTTGTTGTCGAAGCTGTTGTTGTTGTCGAGGAAGCGCAAGCGCGCATCGATGGGGCCTGCCGTCGGCGGTTCGTTGCTCACGAACGACAGTGGCCCGGTCTGCAGCGCGCCAACAGCCTTGGCATCCCAAGTGGAGGAAGCATCGGAGGCCAGCAGGCTGCGCAGACCATCATAGTTCACGGTATTGGTTGTCGACCCGGTGGAACCCAGGACGTTGGGGGCCAGAGCGGCGAACCGCACATCGAGGCGAATGGCGATCGGGTCCTTCAGCACTTTCGACCACATATTCGCGGCCATCTCAAAACCAGCGCGAGCCTGGGTGCCAGCACCAACACCGCCCAGATCGTTCAGGATAAACGTCATCTTCGGCGCCGAGGACTGGCTGGCCAAGGACTGGCTGGCCGCAGCCGCTGCGAGCCCGCTTGCAATTTCCAGTGTGCCCTGATGTTCCGTGAACTGGTGACCGCAATTCAGCGTGTGTTGGTGAGCCTGCGCGAACGCGGAGACAGGCAAAGCCGCAGCGAGCGCTGCGAACGCAAAGTGACGATAAGACATGGTACCCCCAAAAAGAATCACGCAATTACACGTTCGCGATTCCTACCAACGCGTTGATCGAAGTCAAAACAAAAAGTTGCCAATGCGTTAACGATTGGCCAGCGTCCCGGTTCCCACCCGAGCCCTATTCACGAAATTCGGCCAGTTCGGGGATGCGCGTAAAGGCAATCGCCGGCCCGCGTGACCGCGTGGCGCCCTGTTCATGGTGGCCCAGCGTCACCGCATCTCGGCCAAAGCGTTGGTTCATTCGGTCCATTGCCTGGCTTAGCGCCAGCCGGCGGCTGTCGGTGCGGGCGCAAAGCAAGGCTTCATCGTCGAAAAGATCGGCCTGCGCCGCATGGGCCGAAGTGAGGTCGGCCAACATCACCCCCACTTGCAGCAGCCGGCGGTGCGGAAACTCGGCTTCCATGCGCGTCCACAGCCGCTCCATCGCTTCAACCAGACTGATCGAATCCATCACCTGCGGCAGTTTCTCGCCGGCCTTCCACTTCGTGCCGCGCGCTTCGCCCTTCACCATCAAACCCAGCCAGCCAGCGCGGCTTTCGGCACGGCGCAGGCGTGTGCCGGCCTTCATCACCAGCCGCCGCGCCACCAGACGCGCCACCGGCAACGGCCGTTTTTCAGGGCCCAGCACATGGCTGTGGCCGATGCTGTGCTGCTGCGTTTCAACATCGGCAACTTCGTGCCCATGCAACTGTCGGTGCAGCCGTTCGCCCCATACGCTGCCCCACGCCATCCGGGCCTGGGCCGGGCTGATGGCAAACAACTGCGCCATCGTCACCAGCCCGGCGGCTGCCAGCCGCTTTTCCATCTGCCGGCCAACGCCAGGGATGTCTGACAGCTTCAGCGTCTCCAATCGGGCGCGGCGCACATCATCGGTCAGGATGGTCAGCCCGTCGGGTTTCATCATGTCGGCTGCCATCTTGGCCAGCAACTGGTTGGAAGCGACGCCAATGGAGGCGGTGAGGCTTGTCCCCACATTGGCGGCCAGCCCGGCCTTGATCGCCGCTGCGAGGGCGGTGACCGAGGCCGGACTGTTCTCGTTGTCCATCAGGTGGCATGCCACTTCGTGGATGGAGCAGACTTTGGTGACCGGCACATGCCGGTTCACTTCGGCGATCACCTGATGGTGAAAGCGCACATATTCATCGTGGCGGCCCGTAACCACCACCAGATCACGGCACATGGCTTTCGCCTGCCAGATCTTGGTGCCTGTGCGGATGCCATAAGCCTTGGCTTCATAGCTTGCCGCAATCGCACTGGTGCTGTCGGTCATCACTGGCGCCACCACCACGGGCCGGCCCCGCAGCGCCGGATTCAACTGCTGTTCAACGCTGGCGAAATAGCTGTTGAGGTCCAGATAGAGCCAGCGCAGAGGCAACGAATCAGCCATGACCATCAGTTAGCACAAACGGAACAAATACGGAACAAAATTGCTGCGTCATCCGGCACCTTCCGCCAGCCAGCGCAGCCTGTATGGTACGACGCATGTCGACCGATCGCGAAACCCAAGACGTTCTGGCCCAAGCTGCCGCCCATGAACCGCCCGGTGTGCGCGCTGTCGCGGCCGAAGCGCTCGCCGGCCGCCAGTTGCGTTATTATGATTTCTGCATGGCGGCCTTTGCCGTCATCCTGATCTGCTCCAACCTGATTGGCGCCAGCAAGCCAGCGCAGATCGATGTGCCGATCTGGGGCACGGTCACCTTCGGCGCCGGCATCCTGTTCTTCCCGCTGTCCTACGTGCTGGGCGACGTGCTCACCGAAGTCTATGGCTATGCCCGGGCCAGGCGCGTGGTGTGGGTGGGTTTTGCCGCCTCGATCTTTGCTGCCACCATGAGCTTTGTCGTGGTGTCATTGCCGCCTGATCCCAGCTGGAAGGGCCAGGCCGCGTTGGTCGAGGTGTTCGGCCAAGTTCCGCGCATTTTTCTGGCGTCGATCCTTGCCTTCTGGGCTGGCGAAATGGCCAATGCCTTCGTGCTGGCGCGGATGAAAATGCTCACCGGCGGCCGCATGCTGTGGACGCGCACGATCGGTTCAACCGTGGTGGGGCAGGGTGTGGACAGCCTGATTTTCTACCCTCTGGCCTTCTGGGGCATCTGGGAACCGGCGCTGGTGTTCAGCGTGATGGCTACCAACTATACGCTCAAGATCGTTTGGGAAGCGCTGCTCACGCCGGTCACCTACCGGGTGGTGGCGTGGTTCAAGGCGGTTGAAGGCTTGGACGTGTTCGACGCCGGCACGGATTTCACCCCGTTCAAAACGCGGGTGTAGCGCAGCAATCAGAATTGGGTCTTTAGCGCAGGACGCGCGTACGCCAGCGGCGGACCGGTTGGCCCGGGCGGACTGCATCCACGGCCATCAACAGCGGCTCGGTGACCAGCATCACCACCAGCATGACAGCGGCAAACGCCAGCATCGCCAGCCAGATCGGCAGGCTGACAAGGGCGAGGCCGATGCGGCTCAGCCCGGTCAAGAGCAGGTTGGTGTGCAGCTGCGGCATGGCCGGCAGCATGGCGCCGTTACGGGCCAGTGCCGAACCGGGCAAGGTTTCGCCATGAAAAGCCTGAATGGGCATGATGCAGTCTCCCCCGCAGTGCCTCGTTCGAGGGGCTGCGAGCCCGATCTGTACAGTCTGCCTGGCCCCCATTCAATCGAAAAAATAACTTTAGAGTTAATTTTTGATGGATATTCAAACGGCGCGCCAGAACGAGGAAAGGCGATCTCTTTGTAATATAGAGATAATTCCAAAATCTGCTGCAGGCGGTCGCGCCGCGATGGACGCACTTGCCAGCGTTATGCCTCTGAATCGGATGTGATTTTCAGCGTTGTGGCGGGTCGTGCCCCCAAATGCGCTGCTACAGCGCGATGCGCATCAGATCGCGGCCAACGATGATCGACCCTGAAAAGGCCCGCGCCGCCGAATCGCGCCACAGTGCATCCTCCACGCTGGCATCACCGCCCGGCACGAAATGGCTGAGTACAAGCGTCTTCACCCCCGCAGCCGCCGCAATCTCACCGGCCTGTTCCGCAGTCGTGTGGCTGGCCAGCAGATGAGCGCGCAGGCTGGGCGCGTTGGATTCGCCAGCAATCAGGCGATCCAGCGCCGGCAGATACATCACTTCCTGCACCAGCACATCGGCGCCCTTCGCCAGCGCGATCAGCGCCGGGCAGGGCCGTGTGTCCCCGGAATACACCACCGACTTGCCGGCCCAATCGAAGCGATAGGCAAAACTGTCTGTCAGCGGCGGATGCTCCACGCGTGCTGCCGTCACCTGCAAGCCGCCGGCGTTCAGCAACCCGCCCGGCCGCACTTCGGAAACCGACAGCATCTTGCGCAGATCGGGTCGGCCCTCATCAGCAATCCGCGTTTCGATATCCACCCTGGCAAAGCGCAGCCAATGCTTCGCCATCGCCGCCATGCCCTGCGGCCCATGCACCGTCACCGGCGTCGTCAACGCCCCGCTCCACGCCAGCCACGGCAGCGTGAAAACATCGGCCACATGATCGCTGTGCAAATGGCTGATCCACACATGCGCGAGGCTCTTGAGCGGCAACCCCGCCAACGCCGCCTGCCGCGCCACGCCGTTGCCAGCATCGATGATATGGAGTTGCCCACCAATCATCAGCGCTATGCTCGGCGCAGCCCTGAGCGCCTTCGGAGTCGGCCCACCGCCGGTGCCGAGCAGCACAAGCTGATCGGGCAGGGACTGCGCGGCGAGACGTCGCGGCACCAGGGCGGCGGCGCCGGCCATGGCGATCAATTGTCGGCGTGTGTGCATTGTGCTGCCTCCCCGTTGGAAGGGTGGGGGAGGGAGTAAAGGGAGGCAAGAAATTAGTGCGCCTCCGGCGGGCAGGGGTTCGTCCCTGCACCTGTTTGTTTCATTGTCGGCTATTTGGCCGGGAACCGACTGTCCGATCCGGGGCACGATACACGGTAAAGCTGACCTGACGCGAGCGCTCTGCGACTGCCGCCGCCTCGCGAAAGGAGACCAGCCGGCGGCGATCTTCGTCCCACAAGGTGAGTGCCAGCGGCCGGATCATCTGCGCGAAGGTGAAGCGGTTGAGATGACGCAGGTCGGGATAGGCGTTGAGCACCTCTTGCAGGCGATAGAACGGGATACGACTGGCGAGATGGTGGACGTGATGTACGCCGATATTGCCGGTGAACCAGCGCAGCGGTTGCGGCAAGTCGAGATGGGTGCTGCCGTACAAGGCGGCATCGTGGAACGACCAGGCCGTAGCCTTGTCCCAATGCGCCGTTTCGAACTGATGCTGGATGTAGAAGAGGTAGACCCCGGTCGATGCCGCGATCAGCAGGGTGGGGATCACGACCAACAGGGTCGTGCCCCATCCAACCAGGAGTATCAGCCCGCCCATCATGGCGGCTATCGCCAGATTGGTGGCGATAGTGCTGACCCAATATTTCACCCCGGCCCGCATTAACCCGATCGGCAAGCGGTGCCGCAGCAAAAACAAATAGGCAGGGCCAATGCCCAGCAGCACCGCCGGGTGGCGGTAGAGCCGATAGCCCAGTCGTCCAAGCCTGCTGCGGGACTGAAACTCCCTCACCGTCAGCGTATCGATATCGCCATAGCCGCGGGCATCGAGATTGCCGGTGCTGGCATGATGCAGCGTGTGCGAGCGCCGCCAGTAATCATACGGCGTAAAGGTCAACACGCCCAGCGCGCGGCCAATCCAATCATTGCCGGAGCGTTTGGAAAGAAACGCGTCATGCCCGCAATCATGCTGGATGATGAAGATGCGCAGCAACAGCAACCCCGCCAGCGGCGCAAGCACAAGGGCGATCAGATAGCCTGCGCTGATGGCGGCCAGCATGGCTGACACGACACCGAAAAACGGGACAAGCGTGATCGCCAGTTCCCAGATGCTGCGGACGGTGTGAGGCCGGGAAAACGGCTTGAGCTGCGAAACCAGCTTGTGCGGCACCAATGTGGGGAGACCAGTGGCAGGAACAGGTCCTTGATTTGGCATCTCGGTGTTCGCAAAATCCATGATTTCCACTTTTTATCCAAAAGCTTCCGACACTGCGGTTTTATATCAGGGCGCAAAGATTACAATCGAGATGTGGCGCAGAAAACTACCCATAAGATGGGCAAAAAATGGTCATTTATGCACGCCTAACCTCGGGTCAGGACCTATTGAAGCCGGGCCTGTCAGGATCGAGCCCATGTCTGCTTTGGGGCTTATGGCCCGGTCGCCCGAACGTCCGTTTTGCGGGCCCATCGCAGCCCCCAATCGCAGCCTGAC
>NZ_JANPML010000325.1:0-4300 GCF_031422795.1 Sandarakinorhabdus sp. | reverse complement strand
GCCCGAACTCACCAAGGCGCTGCGCGTTGGGCCACAATCGGCGGGCGCCGTGCCTGGCCCGGCCGCCTATGGCCGCGGCGGCGAACTGCCAACCGTGACCGATGCCAATGTCGTGCTCGGCTATCTGCCGGAAAACCTGCTCGGCGGCGCCTTCAAGCTTGACCGCGAAGCCTCCCGGCGTGCCGTGCAGACCGTGGCCGATGCGCTGGGCCTGTCGCTGCTGGAAGCCGCTGCCGGCATCATCGCCATCGTCAACGAAACGATGTTTGGCGCGCTGCGACTGGTTTCGGTGCAACAGGGTTATGATCCGCGCGATTTTGCCCTGATGGCCTTTGGCGGCGCTGGCCCGCTGCACGGCAATGCCATGGGCATGCTGATGGGATCGTGGCCCGTCATCATCCCGCCCTCGCCCGGCGTGCTGTGCGCTTATGGCGATGCCACCACCCGCCTGCGCATCGATGCCCAGCGCAGCTTCAACAAGCTCATCACCCAGACCAGCGATGCCGAAGTCGGCACGGTGATCGATGAACTCATCGCCCAGACCAGCGCCGAACTCGCCGCCGAAGCTGTGGCCGCCAGCGACATCGAGATCCGTGTCGAAATCGATGTGCGCTATGCCGGCCAGGCCTTTGAAGTGCCGTTGTTCTCGCCCCCCGGATCTACCATCGCCAGCCTCGCCGAACGCTTCGATGCCGAGCACAAGCGCCTGTTCACCTTCAACCTGTCGGTGCCGCAGGAACTAGTGAACATCCGCGTCGTGGCGCTGGGCAAGGCCGCCAACGTGTCGGCCGAACGCATCGCCAAGGGTGACGGCAACCCTGTCGCCGCCCGCGTGCGCGACCATGAGGTGTGGATGGACGGCAAGGCTCGGGCTGCCGGCATCTATGATCGTGCCAAGCTGCGCGCCGGCGATATCGTGCCGGGTCCGGCCGTGATCACCGAGATGGACTCCACCACCCTCGTCCACAACGGCCACATCGCCACCGTGGACGATTTCGGCAACCTCCTCATCAACCCGGAGGCCTGAGACATGCCCGCCCGCATCATCGAGACCAACCCGCGCCCGTTCGAGCCCAAGGCCATTGATCCGGTCACGCTCGACATCATCGAAAACGCCCTGCGCAACGCCCGCATCGAGATGGATGCCACGCTGGTGCGCACCGCCATGTCGCCCGGCATCCGCGAACAGGGCGACGCTTTCCCGATGATCGCCAACCCGGCGGGCAAGATGATCGTTGGCCAGTTCGGCAGCTTCATCGATGGCTTCCTGCGCGGCTGGGACGGCAGCATCGAGGAAGGCGACATGATCTTCCTGTCTGACCCTTACAGCTGCGAAGGCGCCATCAGCCATAGCAATGACTGGCTGGTGCTGCTGCCCGTGTATCGCAGCGGGCGCCTGGTCGCGTGGACCGCCATGTTCGGCCACCAGAGCGACATCGGCGGCAAGGTCGCCGGGTCCATGCCGATCGACGCCCGCGCCATTTTCGAAGAGGGCGTGCGCATTCCGCCGGTGAAGATCTGGCGCAAGGGCGAGTATAACGAAGACCTTATCAAGCTGGTGATGCACCAGACCCGCAAGCCGGATTGGTGCGCGGCCGATCTGAATGCGCTGATCGCGTCGTGCCGGGTTGCCGCGCGCCGCATCGACGAAATGTGCGGCCGCTTTGGCGAAGACGAAGTGGTGGCGGCGATGGACGCGCTGCTGGCCCGCAACCACCGCGCCATGAAGGCGCTGATTGCCACCTCGGTGTCGACCGATCAGGTGAGCTTTGAAGATTTCGTCTGTGACGACGGGGTCGGCTTTGGCCCCTACAAGATCAAATGCACCATGCAGCGCGTCGGCGACAAGGTGGTGCTGGATTTCGACGGCACCGATCCGCAGAGCGACGCGGCCATCAATTTCTATCTGAACGAGAACATGTTCAAGATGTTCTTCTGTATCTACATGATCATGGTCTTCGATCCGCAGATCATGTTCAACGATGGTTTCTACGATCTGATCGAAGTCAAGATTCCCGAAGGCTCGCTGCTGAAACCGCGCTATCCGGCCGCCCTGTCGGGCCGCACCCACGCGCTGGGCCGCATCTTCGATCTGCTCGGCGCCCTGCTCGGCCAGCGCGCACCGGAATTCCTGTGCGCCGCCGGCTTCTCGTCGTCGCCGCACCTGATGTACTCCGGCCGCGACCAGCGCCCGGGCAAGAACAATGAATGGTACCAGCTGTTCCAGATCGGTTTTGGCGGCATCCCCGGCAAGCCATTCGGGGATGGCCCGGATGGCCACTCGCTGTGGCCGGGCTTCACCAACGTGCCCAACGAATTTCTGGAGCGCTATTTCCCGCTGCGCATCGAGCGTTACGAGGCGCTGGCCGATACCGGCGGCGCCGGCAAGTTCCGTGGCGGCAACGGCATCCTGATGACCTATCGTTTCCTGTCGGCCGGCACGGTTTCGATCCACGATGATCGCTGGTTCACCTATCCGTGGGGCGTGAACGGTGGCGAGCCCGGCAGCCGCGCCCGCAAGATCCTCGAAAAGGCCGATGGCACCCAGACCATTGTCGCCAACAAGCTCGACAGCCTGGATGTCGAAGCCGGTGATCAGCTGCACTTCATCACCTGGGGCGGCGGCGGCTGGGGCAACCCGCTGGAGCGTGATCCGGCCCTGGTCGGCCTCGAAATCCGCCAGGGGCTGGTGAGCGCCGCCGGTGCGCGCGCCTATGGCGTGGTCGCCAATGCCGATGGCCTGGTGGACGCGGCCGCAACCGCTGCCCTGCGCGCCGAACTGGCAGCAGCGCAGCCAGCGCAAGCTGCCATCTTCAACCGTGGCGGCACCGTCGAGGAACTGCGCGCGGCCTGCGAAGCCGAAACCGGGCTGCCGGCGCCCAAGCCTCCGGTGTGGCACCATATGGCCATCGCGGCCGAATAAGGACGCCAGCGATGAATATCGAAGCCACCGGGCCACTCGCCGGCATCAAAGTCGTGGAAATGGGCCAGCTGATCGCCGGCCCGTTCTGCGGGCAATTGCTGGGCGACATGGGCGCCGACGTGATCAAGCTGGAGCCACCCGGGGAAATTGGAAAGGGCGGGGGTGACCCGATGCGCGTCTGGGGCCGCGGTGATTTTCCGCTGTGGTGGGAAGTGGTTGCCCGTAACAAGCGCGCCGTATCGTGCAACCTGCGGATGCCCGAAGGCCAGGCACTGGCGCGCAGCCTGATCGCCAAGGCCGATATCCTCATCGAGAATTTCCGCCCCGGCACGCTGGAAAAATGGGGTCTGTCGCCCGAAACGCTGATGGCCGAAAATCCCGGCCTGATCATCGTGCGCGTGTCGGGCTATGGCCAGTCCGGCCCCTATTCGGAACGCGCCGGTTTTGGCGGTATCGGCGAAGCGATGGGCGGCTGGCGCGCCATCGTTGGCGATCCCGATCGCCCGGCAAGCCGCATGGGCGTATCCATCGGCGACACGCTGGCGGCAACCTATGGCGCGCTGGGCGCCCTGGCAGCGCTCAATCATCGCCATGCCACCGGTCAGGGCCAGGTGGTCGATTCCGCGCTGTACGAAGCCGTGTTGCAGGTAATGGAATCGCTGGTGCCGGAATATGTCGCGTCGGGTTATGTGCGCGAGCGTTCGGGCTCTGTGCTGCCCGGCATTGCGCCGTCCAACGTCTATCCCTGCAAGGACGGCGAATATCTGATCGGCGCCAATCAGGACACGGTGTTCGGCCGCCTGTGCGACGCGATGGGCCGCCCGGAACTGGCAACTGACCCGCGCTATGTGAGCCATATCGCCCGCGGCAAACATCAGGAAGAGCTCGACACGCTGATCGGCGAGTGGACCCGCACGCTGACCATCGACGAGCTGGAAGCAAAGATGATTGCAGCCGGTGTTCCGGCCGGCAAATTGTTCCGCCCGGCCGACATGCTGACCGATCCGCATTTCCAGGCGCGCGAAGCCATCATCGGTGTGCCGCACCCGCGCTGGGGCGAAGTGAAGATGCAGAATGTCTTCCCCAAGCTTTCGGCCACGCCCGGCAATGTTCGCCGCCGCGCGCCCGAAGCCATCGGGCAGGACAATGACGACGTTTACGGCGAGATGCTGGGCCTGGACGCCGCAGCGCTGGCCGACCTGAAGACGCGCGGCATCATCTGATCAGCTGCGGCCACAGCGCCACCAACATTACCACCCCCAGCAGCGCCAGCACCGCCGCTGCACCCACACGCACGGCCTTCAGCGGCACGCGTGCCAGCAGTTTTTCGCCCAGCAGCACGGCCGGTACATTGGCGATCATCATGCCCAGCGTGGT
>NZ_JANPML010000324.1:0-11153 GCF_031422795.1 Sandarakinorhabdus sp. | reverse complement strand
ACCCAATCGCTGCGCGATCTGGCCGGCCGCGATGTGCCGATCCTGATCGATCAGGAAGGCGGCCGCGTCGCCCGGTTGCGTCCGCCGCACTGGCCGGAATTCCCGACCGGCGAACGTTTCGGCCTGTTGTATGACAAGGCGCCGATCACCGCGATCGAGGCCTGCCGGCTGAACGCGCTGGCCCTGGCGGCGCTGCTGAAGGATCTGGGCATCAACGTCGATTGCCTGCCCTTGCTCGATGTGCGCGACCCCACCGGCCACGACATCATCGGCGATCGCAGCTTTGGCGCGGAACCGATGGTGGTTTCAGCGCTGGGCAAGGCGGTGCTGGATGGCTTCCGCGCCGGCGGCATCTGCGGCGTCGTCAAGCATATCCCCGGCCATGGCCGCGCCCGCGCCGACAGCCACCTCGAACTGCCAGTGGTGACCAGCAGCCGCGACGAACTGGAGCGCGATTTCGAACCGTTCCGGCGCCTTGCCGATGCGCCGATGGCGATGACCGCACACATCACCTACACCGCGCTCGACGCGGCGCGCTGCGCCACGCTGTCACCCACGGTGATCGATTTCATCCGCCACGATATCGGCTTTGGCGGCCTCTTGATGTCCGACGATCTGGGCATGCACGCGCTCGGCAATCCGCAATCGGGCGGCCACCCGCCGGGCAGCAATGCGCTGGCTGATTTCGGTGCCCGCGCGCTCGCCAGTCTTGATGCCGGCTGCGATATCGCACTGCATTGCTCGGGTGATTTCGCCGAAATGCGCAGCATCGTCGAAGCCGCGCCTGTGATGAGCGCCGCTGCCGCAGACCGGCTGGCCGCTGCCATGAAGTGGATGGGCGCGGGCGATTCCACCCCGGTCGCCGAATGGGCCGCCGCCCGTGACGCGCTGCTGGCGCTGGCGTGACCGAAACCGACGAGCAGTTCTTGTCGCCGGTGCGGACTGCACCGGAAACGGCCACGCTGATCCTGCAACTGGGCAGTTGGGAAGGCCCGCTCGATCTGCTGCTCACGCTGGCCCGCGCGCAAAAGGTTGATCTGGCGCAGATTTCGATCCTGGCGCTGGTCAATCAATATCTGGGTTTCATCCGCGATGCCAAAGCGCTCAGCCTCGAACTGGCCGCCGATTATCTGGTGATGGCGGCCTGGTTGGCCTATCTGAAATCGCTGCTGCTGCTGCCCAAAGACCCGGAAGCCGAGCCCGATCCGGCCGAATTGGCGCTGAAACTGCAATTCCAGCTGCAGCGGCTGGAAGCCATGCGCGAGGCCGGCCAGCGCCTGCTCGCCCGCCCGCAACTGGGGTGGGACATGTTCCGCCGCCCCAACCCGGAAGGCCTGGCCGAGGACAAGCGCGCCACCATCGAATGCAGCTATTACGATCTGCTGTCCGCCTATGGTGCGATCACGGCGCGGCGCTCACGCTCTGTCCATGTCGTCCGTCGCCGGCCAGTGATGGCGCTGGACGAAGCCATTGAACGGCTGGAACATCTGCTCGGCCGCAGCATCGATTGGACGGAGCTTGTCCGCTTCCTGCCGGCCGATCTGGCCGACGAAGCCTATGCCCGCTCGGTGCTGGCCTCCAGTTTTGTTGCTGCACTGGAACTCACCCGCCAGGGCAAGGTGACGCTTTCCCAGGGCGCTGCCTTTGCCCCGATCCTGATGAAGGCTCGCCATGACTGACGAGACTGTGGATTTCGCCCTGACCCGCGCCCTCGAAGCGATCCTGTTCGCCGCCGACGCGCCGCTTTCGCTCACCGAAATCACCCGCCATGTGGGGGAACGCGGCGATCTGTTGCCCACGCTGCGCGCGCTGGCCGCCAGTTACGAGCCGCGCGGGCTGAACCTTGTTGAACGCGGCGGCAAATGGCAGTTCCAGACCGCGCCCGATCTTGGCCACTTCCTGCGCACCAGCCGCGAAACCGTGAAGAAGCTCTCCCGCGCCGGTGTCGAAACGCTGGCGGTGATCGCCTATCACGAACCGGTTACGCGGCCCGAAATCGAGGAAATCCGCGGCGTCGCCGTTTCTGGCGGCACCATCGACGTGCTGATGGAAGCCGGCTGGGTGCGCCCCGCCGGCCGCCGCGAAACGCCGGGCCGGCCGCTGCAATATGCCACCACGCCGGAATTCCTCGCCCACTTCAACCTCACCAGCCGCCGCGATCTGCCCGGCATGGCCGATCTGAAAGCCGCCGGCCTGCTCGATCGCGAACCACCGCGCGAACTGCCACTGCCGCTGGGTGGGCGGGAGGAATGAAAAAACCCGCTCACGCCAAGGCATGAGCGGGTTTCAAAAACTTCAGCGGGACAGCAGGATCAGCGGCGGAACAATGCCTCGCCCTGCTCCAGCGCGGTGCCGGGGGTGTTCGAAACCGGCGTTTCCGGCGCATTGGCCGCGGCGTAGCGCTCGGCCTGCAGCTGATTGATCAGCGCGGCGCGATCGGCTTCCACCTTTTCCGGATCGACAGTCGTATCGATGCCGGCCTTCTTGGCAGCGATGGCAACCAGCGCATCCATTTCGCGCTGGCTGGTCAGGCCCAGCGTGACGGGATCACGCGGCTGCAGATTGGCGTAATTCCAGTGGCTCTTGTCGCGGATGGCGGCAATCGTCGTCTTGGTGGTGCCAATCAGCTTGGAAATCTGGCCATCGGTGATTTCCGGGTGGTTCTTGATGATCCACAAGATGCCATCCGGCTTGTCCTGGCGCTTGGACACCGGCGTGTAGCGCGGGCCGGACGTGCGGCGGGACTGTTCGGGCATGCGCGAAATCTTGATGGCGTAATCCGGATTGGCTTCACCCTTGTCCAGCTCTTCGCGGGTCAATTCGCCAGCGCGGATCGGATCGCGGCCCTTCAGCTTGGTGGCAGCGGTATCATCGGCGATGGCCTGGATTTCCAGGATGTGCAGCCCGCAGAAATCGGCAATCTGCGAAAAGGTCAGCGCGCTGTTATCCACCAGCCAGGCGGCGGTGGCATGCTGCATCAGGGGCAGGGTGGTGGCCATGGAGGCATCCTTCTCGAACATGAAAACAGCCGCCCCTGGGGGGACGGCTGGACGCACCGGCTTGTAATGGAGCCACGGCTGTGGCGCAAGGGCGGGTGATGATGCCTTCAATGTCCCAGCTGGCCGCGCTCGACGCTGCCGATCCGCTCGCCCCTGCCCGCGCCCGCTTTGCGCTGCCGCCGGGGGTTGTCTATCTTGACGGCAACTCGTTGGGGCCATTACCCGCCGCCCTGCCCGAACGGCTGGCGCACACGCTGGCGCACGAATGGGGCAAAGGCCTGATCCGCAGCTGGAACGATGCCGGCTGGATTGATCTGCCGGTCACGCTGGGCGCGGCCATCGCGCCGATCGTAGGCGCCGAGCCAGACAGCGTGGTCGCCTGCGATTCGGTCAGCCTCAACCTGTTCAAGCTGGCGAGTGCCGCTTTGGCCATGCGCGCCGGCCGCACGACGGTTCTGATGGAAGCCAGCGATTTCCCCACCGATGCCTATGTGATGCAGGGTCTGGCCGGGCTGGCGGGCGTGACGCTGAAGCGGGTGCCGCGGGCTGAACTGGTGGCGGCGCTCGATGATGATGTGGCGCTGATGCTGCTGACCCACGCGCATTATGTCAGCGCACAGCTGCACGACATGGCGGCGATGAGCGAAGCCGCGCACCAGGCCGGCGCGCTCACCCTGTGGGATCTGTCGCATTCGGCCGGCGCGCTGGTGGTCAATCTCGATGCCGATGGTGCTGATTTCGCCGTTGGCTGCGGCTACAAATTCCTCAACGGCGGCCCCGGTGCCCCGGCCTTCGCCTATCTCGCCCGCCGCCATTGGGAAGCCGCGCAGCCCGCCCTGACTGGCTGGATGGGCCACGCCCGCCCGTTTGATTTCGCTGCCGATTATGCGCCGGCCGCCGGTGCGCGCCGTTTGCTCACCGGCACGCCGCCGATCCTTGCGATGCGCGCGCTGGAAGCCGGGGTGGCGACATTCGATGGCATTGATCTGGCCCAGGCAGAGGCAAAGTCCCGCCAGCTTGTCCAGCTGTTCGCTGCCGGCGCCGCCACCCTGCCCGGCGTGCGCGTGGACGCATCACCGCAGGGCCGTCACGGCGCCCATGTCATCATCCGTCACGCGGCTGCCCGCCGCGTGATGACCGCGCTGATCGCGCGCGGCGTCATCGGCGACATGCGCCCGCCCGATGCCATGCGCTTCGGCTTTCCAGCGCTCACCACGCGTTTTGCCGATGTCGGGCTGGCGCTGACGGCCATCGAACAGGTGCTGGCGAGCGGCGAATGGCAGGATGAGCGGTTCGCGCCAAAAGGCGTCGTCAGCTGACCTGCAGCACGATCTTGCCGACATGCGCGCCGGCTTCCATGCGCTGGTGAGCCGCCGCCGCCTCGGCCAGCGGGAACAGCATATCCGTCACCGGCGTCAGCCGCCCGGCCTCGAACGCCGGCCAGATCACGCCTTCCAGCGTTTCGGCAATCGCCGCCTTGAAGGCGATGGGGCGCGGGCGCAGCATCGAACCGGTCAGCACCAGCCGCTTGCGCATGACGAGGCCCAGATTGACCTCGGCAGTTGGCCCGCGCTGAAAGGCGATGGAAACGTGGCGGCCATCGTCACCTAAGCAGGCGATATTCTTTGGCACATAATCGCCGCCCACCATGTCGAGCACGATGTCGACACCCTTGCCGCCGGTCAACGCCAGCACCTCGGCGGAAAAATCCTGCGTCTTGTAATTGATCGCGTGCGCCGCGCCGTGCGCCGTGGCCGCCGCGCATTTTTCATCGCTGCCGCAGGTGACAATCGCTTTCAGGCCAACCTCGGCTGCCAGTTGCAGCGCAGTGATGCCGATACCGCTGGTGCCGCCGTGGATCAGGATGGTTTCGCCCGGTCGCGCCCGGCCGCGATCCATCACGTTGGACCAGACGGTGAACCAGGTTTCCGGCAGGCCGGCGGCATCGGTCATCGCCATGCCCGCCGGCACCGGCAGGCACTGGCTTTCCGGCGCGGTGCAATATTGTGCATAGCCGCCGCCCGCCACCAGCGCGCACACCGCGTCGCTTGGCCGCCAGCGCGTGACGGCATCGCCCACCGCCACCACAATGCCGGCGATTTCGAGGCCGGGAATCGTCGGCGTGCCCGGCGGCATCGGATAAAGGCCCAGTCGCTGCAGCACATCGGGCCGGTTCACCCCAGCCGCCGCCACCTGCACCAGCACATCGGTCGGCCCCGGCTGCGGCACCGGGCGGGTAACGGGTTGCAGCACCTCCGGGCCGCCGGGGGCAGCGGGATCGATGGCGGTCATGGTGGCGGGGATGGGAGTGGAAATGCTCATGGTTGCAGATATTGACTCAGCCACCCGCCCGGTCAACCTTCGCGCCATGACCGATGAAGACCTCCCCAGGAAGAAGAGCGACCTGCTGGTCGATCTGGCCCGCGAAGACCTCGACCGCCTGTCCATCGCCGATCTGGATGAACGCATCGCGGCGCTGGCGGCCGAACTGGCCCGCGCCAAGGCCAAGCGTGACGGGGCCGCGATATTCCGTGCTGCGGCTGACAGCCTGTTCAAGAAGTGAGCGCATGAACACCACATCCCTTGGCACCCATGATTATGTTGCCGATACCCGCAACGACTCCATCCTGATCAACGTCAATGGCCAGCTGCTGCCGCGCGCGCAGGCGATGGTGAGCGTGTTTGATTCCGGCTTCATGCTGGGCGACGGTGTGTGGGAGGGCCTGCGCGTCCACGCCGGCCGCATCGCCTTTCTGGATCAGCATCTGGATCGGCTGTGGGAAGGCGCCAAGGCCATCTTCATGGATGTCGGCATCGACAAGGCGGAGCTGGAACGGCGGATCTATGCCACCATCGACGCCAATGCGATGACCGCCTGCCACATCCGTCTGATGGTCACGCGCGGCCTGCGATCAACGCCCTATCAGGACCCGCGCGTGGTGGTCTCACCGGCCACCATCGTGATCATCGCGGAATACAAGGACCCGCTGCCCAGCACGATCGAGAAGGGCATTCGCCTCGCCACCGTCCACGTGCGGCGCGGCTTTCCGGATGTGCAGGATCCGAAGTTGAACAGTCATTCAAAACTCAACTGCATCACGGCTTGCATCCAGGCGACGCAGGCCGGCGCGGACGAGGCGCTGATGCTCGATCCGCACGGCTTTGTGGCGACGTGCAATTCCACGCACTTCTTTATCGTGAAGAAGAACCGCCGCGGGGTGGAGGAGGTGTGGACCTCCAGTGGCGATTATTGCCTCGCCGGCATCACGCGCGGCAATGTCATCGCGGTGTGTGAGGACAATGGCATCCCGGTGTATCAGAAGAATTTCTCCCTCACCGACGTCTATTCGGCCAGCGAGGCGTTTGTGACCGGCACCTTTGCCGGCGTCGTGCCCGTGACCAGCATCGACGGCCGCCACCTCACCGACGCACGCGGTCCGATGGTAGCGCGGCTGCAAGGGCTGTATCGCGCACTGATCGAAGCCGACGTCGCGGCGCGGGAGCGGCCGTGACGCTACGCATTGCCATGTGGTCGGGGCCGCGCAATCTTTCGACGGCCATGATGCGCAGCTTTGGCGCACGGGCGGACTGCCACGTAAGTGACGAACCATTTTACGGCGCCTATCTGCACCAGACCGGCGACGATCACCCGATGGCAGACGCCGTGATCGCCGATATGGACTGTGACTGGCACAGCGTTGCCGCCACCCTGTCTGGCCCGTGCGCGCAGCCGGTGTGGTATCAAAAACACATGGTTCATCACATGATCGGGCCGGTGCAGTTGGCAGACCTGTCGGGCTTCAAACACGCCTTCCTGATTCGCGCGCCGGAACGGGTGATCGCCAGTTACGCCGCAAAACGCGAAGTTGTGACCGCGCAAGGGCTGGGCTTTGCACAACAGCGCGCCTGGTTCGAAGCCGAGGCGGACCGGCTGGGCCATGCGCCGCCCGTGGTCGATTCAGCTGATGTGCTGGCCGATCCGGCTGGCACCCTGTCTCGCCTGTGCGCTGTGCTGGGCATCGCGTGGACCGACGCCATGCTGCACTGGGCGCCCGGCGCGCGCGACACCGATGGGGTGTGGGCGCCGCACTGGTATGGCCGGGTGCTGGACTCCACCGGCTTTGATGGCCGCGAAGGGCCATTGCCGGAACTGACCGGCGAGGCGACACGGGTGCGCGACGCCTGCCGGCCGCATTATGAGTTCCTGAGCGCACACAAACTCTGACCCGCTGACCAACACCGGGTCAAAAGCGACAGGTTGCCACTGGTTGACGCGCGCGTAATCTGCGCTCCAGACTTATTTGGGGAGTGGACCCGTGAATTTCGATTTTTCTGACGAAGCCAAGGAACTGGGCGAGCAGGCCCGCAAGTTGCTCGCCGAAAAGGCTGGCACTGGCCCGGCGAGGCTGGCGATGGCCGCTGATGCGCCCGCCATGGATGCCGCCTTGTGGAAAGAAATTGCCGAATTGGGCTGGACCGCCGCGCGCGTGCCGGAAGCCCATGGCGGCCTGGGCCTGACGGTGGAAGAAGTCGCTCAGCTGGCCGAAGCCGCTGGCGGCAGCCTCGCGCATGTGCCGCTGGTGTCCACCCTGCTCGCCACCGAAGCGCTGGTGCTGGCCGGCACGGAGGCCCAGCAGGCCAAATATCTGCCCGGCATCGCCAGCGGGGACATCATCGCGTGCGTCGCCTGGAGCGAACCCGGCGCGGTGAGCCCGGCCACGGTGAAGACCGCCTCCACCGGGTCCGCGCTCACGGGCGTGAAACAGCCGGTGGCCGATCTTGCCGTCGCCCATGTCGCCATCGTTGCCGCTGCCGGCGCCGATGGCCCGCAGCTGTACATCGTCGATCTCGCAGGCGCGCAGACGGTGGCGGTGGAAACCGTCGATCTCGTTCGCCGCCACGGCAAGCTGACGTTGAACAACACCCCGGCGCAAGCGCTGGGCAATGCCGCCAACTATCAGGATTGGCTCGACCGCGCCGCCGTCATCCTGGCCTATGAAGCCATTGGCACCGCCGGCGCTGCGATGGCGATGACGGTGGATTATGCCAAGACCCGCGTTGCCTTTGGCCAGAAGATCGGCCGTTATCAGGCGGTCAAGCACAAGTGCGCCGACATGTATATCAAGCTGGAACTGGCCCGCGCCCACGCCCTGCATGGCCTGGCCATGATTGGCACCAATGGCGCCGAACTGCGCCAGGTGGCGGCCGCTGCCCGCGTCGCCAGCCTGGATGCGCTGGCCTATTGCGCCGAAGAAAATGTCCAGCTGCACGGCGGCATCGGCTTTACCTGGGAAAGCGATTGCCAATTCTATTACCGCCGCAACCGCGCGCTGGTCGCCGCACTCGGCCCGCGCGGCTGGTGGGCCGATCGGTTGGTGCGCGCGCTGGAACAGCGCAACAGCGCTGCCGCGTGACGAAATGCGCCTCGACAGGCTGAGCCGTCGAGGCTGAAGAGAAGTTCGGGAGAGACATCATGGATTTCAACGACACGCCGCAGGAAGCCGAATATCGCGCCACGGTGCGCGCCTGGCTTGAAGAAAGCGCCGCCGAATATCGCCAGCCCGCGCCGGAAGGCATGAAGCTGCCCGAATTCATCGCGCGGTCCAAAGCGTGGCAGGCCAAGAAAAACGCCGCCGGCTATACCGGCATCACCTGGCCCGCGATGTTCGGCGGACAGGGCCTGACGCCCATGCACAGCATCATCTATGGCCAGGAAGAAAGCCGCTGGCACGTGCCGCAGGGCCTGTATTCCATCGGCCTGGGCATGTGCATCCCCACCGTGTTCACCCACGGCCAACCAGAAGCCGTGCAGCGTTATGTGCCACGCGCGCTGCTGGGTGAAGAAGTCTGGTGCCAGCTTTTCTCCGAGCCGGCGGCGGGTTCCGATCTCGCCGGCATTCGCACCAAGGCGGTGCGTGAAGGCGAAGAATGGGTGATCGACGGCCAGAAAGTGTGGACCAGCTTTGCCCACGCCTCTGATTTCGGCATCGTCGTCTGCCGCACCGATCCCAGTCTGCCCAAGCACAAGGGCCTGACCATGTTCATCGTGAACATGAAGGCGCCGGGCGTGACGGTGAAGGGCATCAAGCAGATGTCCGGCGGCAGCGATTTCAACGAAGTGTTTTTCGATGGCGTGCGGGTGAACGATTCGCACCGGCTTGGCGCGGTTGGCGATGGCTGGAAGGTGGCGCTCACCACGCTGATGCATGAGCGTCTCGCCGTTGGCGGCAAGCCGCGTTATGCGCCGGGCTATGAAACGCTGATGAAGCTGGCCAAGGGTGTGGAAGCCCCCGATGGCAGCCCGGCCATCGGGGCCAGCGACGTGCGCCAGAAGATCGCCCAGACCTATATCAACGATCAGGGCATCAAGCTCACCCAGATGCGGGCGCTGTCGGCCTTGTCAAAGGGCCAGGTGCCAGGGCCGGAACAGTCCATCTCCAAGGTGGTGGTCGCCAAAACCATGCAGGATCTGGCCAGCTTCGCGCTGGATCTGTCGGGCGGTGATGGCTTCATCGCCGGGGCTGATGCCGATCCCGAACTGGCCAAGCTGCAGGGTTCGTACATCGGCTCGGCCGGCCTGCGCATCGCCGGCGGCACCGACGAGATCCTGCGCAACATCATCGCCGAACGCGTGCTCGGCCTTCCCGGCGATATGCGTCCGGACAAGGATACCCCATTCAATCAAAGCGTTCCGGCGTAACACCCGAATCTGCGAACGTGCGAAGGCGGCGGTCGGCAACGGCTGCTGCCTTTTGCTTGTCAGTGTGTCGGCTGGCTTTACAACTCGAGGGACCGAAAATATCTAATTCATTGATTTCACACGATTAATAATTTTGGCACAGTCTTTGCAACCATCTCGGCACCTGCTGATTTGGCGTAAAGGGATTACGAAATGCGTTTTGTTGCAAAGCTTGCTGCTGCAGTACTGCTGCTCTCCGGCACGGCCGCCAGTGCGGTGACGGTCTTTTCCGAGAGCTTCTCGTTCGACTTCGTTGGCGCCTCCCTGGTATCCAACGACAGCAGCGATCGTTTTGGCGATACGGACTATTTCTTCATCAACAATGTTGGCGGCTGGACCTTCAACACCAACAACACTTTCGCAGCCGTTTCGTTCGCGCGCGAAGATGTCGCGCTGCTGATCAATGAAAATGGCGGCGGCGGTTCGGCCACGCGCCTGATCAGCGGCCTGACCATCGGTCAGCAATATAGTTTGTCGTTCCTGCTGTCGGGCGACAATCGCCCCGGCCAGGCTTATGTTCTTACCGGCGGCATCGCCGGGCTGTCGTTCACGGTGAACGGCACGGTTGGCGCGGCTGGTACCAATCCCGGCAGCCTGCTGACGTATGGCTTCACCGCGACCAGCTCGTCGCACCTGCTCAGCTTCGGCCAAACTTCTGTTTCCGACGGCTCGCCGATCATCGACAATATCAGCATCGACACCGTTGGGGCCGCCATTCCGGAACCGGCAAGCTGGGCCATGCTGCTCGCCGGGTTTGGTCTGGTCGGCTTTGCCGCCCGCCGTCGGCGCGCTGTCGCCGCCTGATCAGAACTGGCTGTAAAGTTCGAACGGGCGGCGGGGGCAACCTCGCCGCCTTTTTTTGTTCCTCAACTGGCCGGGCAACCTTCCAGCACCGGTGCCAGACCCTGCTCCGCCTTGGCCTTCAGCAAATCGACCTTGTAATATTCGCGGCCGGCAATCTGCTGATAAAGCGCGGCGGCCAGCAGGCGACACGAAAATCGCTCTAGCCATGCAAACGCCTGTGTTCATGCAGCAATAGTCCGGGCCGCTATTGGCGGTAGCTGAAAGATATTGGCATTCACTATGTCAACCGCGACTCATTCGGCGCGCATGTGCCAATACTACAGCTGATGAAATGCGAAAAAACTTGCATCGTTGACGAAAAAGATCGACCATTTCTTTAGAAGCGGGAATCACCCAGATTTGCATTCATGCAACTGGTAAAGATAATCGTTCCAATTCGGGTCGTACTACAACTGGAAATATTTGGCAGATTTGCCAAATTGCGACAGAGTTCGACAACCGAGGAGCGTGCAATGTCTAAACACGGCAGTTATCCGCAAGACATCGTCCCACCAGTATCAAAATATCATGATTCAGGTCGCTTTGGCCGCATGTTCGGCAAGTTGCCGTCC
>NZ_JANPML010000323.1:0-2923 GCF_031422795.1 Sandarakinorhabdus sp. | reverse complement strand
TGCGCACCCCCACCCCGCCGCGCGTGCCGCGCGAGTCGACCCTCCCCACAAGGTGGAGGGAGTCTTAAACCCGAACCGAGACGCCCAGCCCGCCGCCTTCATCCTCAGCTTTGCCCAGTTGTGGGACCCGGCCATCCGCCGCATCCTGCTGCGCGCCCTGCTGCTCACGCTTATCCTGTTCGCCGGCCTTAGCTGGGCGGTGTTCACCGGTATCGCCGCCATCGAAACCAATGGCTGGCCAGCATGGCTGCGCACCTTCTGGACCAACGGCGCCGGCGATGCCGCAGCCTTCCTGCTCTCCATGCTGCTGACATGGCTCGGCTTCACCAGCATTGCCACCGCCGTGATGGCGATGTGGCAGGACGAGATCATCGTCGCCGTCGAAACCCGCTACTACCCGCACGCCAAAGGCCACGCGCTCGGCCTCGGCGTCGAACTCGCCATGGGCGGCCGTGCGGCGATCAGAGTCGCCCTGATCAACATGGCTCTGCTGCCCGCCTACCTGCTCCTCCTCGTCACCGGCATCGGGCCGATCATCCTGTTCATCATCGCCAACGGCTGGGCCCTGGGCCGCGAATATCTCGAAGCCGTCGCCGCCCGCCACGTGCCGCTGGGCGAATCCCGCGCCTGGCCGGGGCAGCACAAATGGGATTCATGGGGCATCGGCATCGGCACCGCCGGGCTGTTCGCGGTGCCCGTGCTCAACCTGGTCGCGCCAGTGATGGGCGCGATGATGGCGACGCACATCTTCCACCGGGAACGGGAAGACGAAGCGAAGGCGAAGAAGCCAGAATAGCCTCCGGCGGGCAGGGTCGCAGACCCTGCACCCGATCTGTTTTCGGGCGGCCCACTCTACAGCGGGAACACTGATTTAATTTTTTGGTTTGCCCCAAAAGACATCGGGTGATGCGGCCAGCCGCAAAGAGCGGGTTTCGGCACTGTCGAGCAGGAATGTGAAGTTGCCCTTGCTTGTCTCCACTAATACCCTTGGCCCGTCAAAAACGCAGGCGGAAACGGAACGGCCATAATCGTATTCGTCTCTCCGAAACGCACCTTCTGGCAAAGAAATTGCCACACTTCCTCGATTGAAGGATAGATCACACCTTACGCATTGGGGAGAATGCACAAAGCGGGCCTTGCAACTTTCGATGCCATCCAGACCTTTGACCGGAACAACATCCTCTCTGCGGTATGTGTAATTGTTGGCCGACAGTTTCTCGGTCAGTGGTGCGATTTCGCTCGGCGCGACGAGGGTAGGCGCCGCAGTTGCAATCGCATTGAGCAAAAATTCCGAAAACAACGCAAGTTTGCGGGCGTCTTTAGCTCTGCGATACGCATTAAAGTCAAACGGAACCGAGATATGAAATACGCCGTCGCTGGCCTGCGCCTGCGCATCGCTTCTGGTCATCCACAAAAAGATCTTTCGCTTTTCAAACGGTCTTTTCCTCAGCATCTGTGACAGCAGGGAAGCAGTGGATCGGTGAAGATCGAGATCAACTGTTTTGTCGGGCCATTCTTCGTTCCAACTGTAGCCAAAATCGATCCAGTCAAACCTCTGCATGGTACCATTCCTGCTGACGTTACCGTTCATCATGGCAGCCTCTACACTTGTCGCCAAGTTAGTGGGACCCCGAGTCAAGCGCCGGGCTACGTTGGAGAGTGAGCGCGAAGCAAAACGAAAGTGGGTGCAGGGCCTCAGGCCCTGCCTGCCGGAGGCCGCTCTTTTCCCTTCGGATGGCCGCAAGAGCCCACAAGCAGGTTTGCCGAAAGGCCCGTCACTCATCCGAGGGCCAAGTCTCATCCGGCCAGTCTCGCGCACTGTGGATCACGCGCAGGATCACGATGGCTTCGCCGGCGCTGTGGGGGATGATTTCATAGGCGATGATATCGGCCAGGCCGGTCACAGATTTTTCGTAGGTGCCGGTTACGCGGCCCGGGCGCCCGGTGGCAAAGTCTTCGAGCCCGGCTGCCGTGGCGCGCAGTCGATCGACAACCCGTTCGGCCGCCGCCGGATTGTCGGCAGCGATGAAGATCAGTTGCCGTTTGAGATCGTCGAGCGCGTCGCGGGACCAGAGGATTGGCCGTTTCACCGATTGCCGTCGCGTCCGGCAATGGCGGCGGTCAGCTCGGCAAAGGCCGCATCGTTGGTGACCAGATGGCCGGCGGCGACGTCTGCCTGGCCCCGTTTGATGCCGTCGATGATCGCCTGTTCCGTGTTCAGATAGCGATCGACCGCTTCGGCCGCGAGAAAGGATCGGCTGCGGCGTGTGATGCGCGCCAGCTGTTCAAGGCGTTCCTTGGCTTCAGCTGTCACCCGGATGGTCATCGTTGTGGACGTCATCATCACAATCCTCTTGTGCCGATTTGTACACAAACTAGCACATGCAAATCACCGGCGCCACAAGCCCGCGCAAAAACAAAAGTGGGTGCAGGGCCTCAGGCCCTGCCCGCCGGAGGCCTCTTCTTCTAGAACAACCTCACAACACCCCGCCGCCCATGAACAGCCGGAACGCGCCGACCACGATCACGATCAGGTTGAGGTTCTTCCCGGAGTCCTTGCTGGACAGGAAGCCTAGCCCCAACCCGACCATCGCCAGCGGGATGATCGCCCAGTTGGCCCAGCCCAGGAAGGGCAGGAAGGCGAAGATGGCGAGGCCCAGCGCGAAGAGGCCGATCAGGAGCGAGAGGATGTTGAGCATGGTTTGAATGTGGGGACCACGGTCCCCGGCACAAGACGCCGCAGCGACATTATTCACAGGCTTGCCGCGCTTCCGATTCGGGTTTACGTAAACGTCAACCTGTGAGCTGGGGAGTGAAACCATGGATCTGAATTTCAGCGCCGAAGACAATGCCTTCCGGAACGAAGTGCGCGCCTTCCTTCGTGATGCCTATCCGAATTACCTGCGCGACAAGATCGATGAAG
>NZ_JANPML010000322.1:0-9200 GCF_031422795.1 Sandarakinorhabdus sp. | reverse complement strand
ACCCAACGGCGGCGGCCGTCGCCTTGAAGAACCTGGAGATCATCGAGCGCGAGGATCTGATCCGCCGCACCCGGGAAGACAGCGGCCCCTATCTGGCGCAGCGCCTTGCCGAACTCGCCCGCCACCCGCTGGTGGGCGAAGTACGCAGTCTGGGCCTGATCGCGGCGGTGGAAATCGTGGCGGAACCCGGCACCAACCGGCGCTTTGGTGCGGGCGGAAAGGCCGGTTACGTGGTACGGGATATCTGCATCGCCAATGGCTTGATGGTGCGCGGCGTGAAGGATTCGATCGTGATGAGCCCGCCGCTGATCATCAGCCATGCCGAGATCGACCGGATGGTGGACATCATCGCTGCGGCGCTGGACGAGGCCGAGCCGGCGTTGCGCGTTTTATAAGGGAGGCCATCATGGCCGATATTGGTGACTGGGTGCGGGACAAGGGCATTTCCGAAGTGGAATGCCTGGTGCCCGACATGAACGGCGTGCTGCGCGGCAAGGTGTTTCCGGCCGCCAAGCTGGTGCAGTTTTCCCGCAACAACGCGCTGCGTCTGCCATCATCGGTGTTCTCGCTGACGATCACCGGCCAATATGCCGATGTTGATGAACATGTGGAGGCCTATTCCGATCCGGACATGGTGTTGCGGCTTGATGCGGCCACCTTGTGCGTGGCGCCGGGCTTCAAGACGCCAACCGCCTATGTGTTTGCCGATGCGCATCATGCCGATGGCACGCCCTGGGCCTCCTCGCCGCGCCATCTGCTGAAACGGGTGGTGGCGCTGTATGAAGAACGCGGCTGGCAGCCGGTGATGGCGCCGGAACTGGAATTCTATCTCACTGCGCCCAACCCCGATCCCGATATTCCGCTGACTCCGCCAGCCGGGCGCTCGGGCCGCGCCGAAACCTCGTCGCAGCCCTATGGCCTCGAAGCCATCACCGAGCATGAGGATCTGATCGAGGCGATCTACGAATATGCCGAAGCGGCCGATCTCAATCTCGACACGATGATCCATGAAGCCGGCACCGCCCAGCTGGAAATCAATTTCGTCCACGGCGATCCGGTGCGGGTGGCCGATCAGGTCATGCTGTTCAAACGCATCGTGCGGCAGGTGGCGCTGAAACACGGGGTGTATGCCACCTTCATGGCCAAGCCGATGGAACATCAGCCCGGCAGCGCCATGCACCTGCACACATCGGTGGTGGGCCTCGCCGACGGTCACAATCTGTTCGCCAATGCCAACGGCAGCGATGCGGCGCTGTTCCGCCATTTCGTGGGCGGGCTGCAAGGCTATCTGCCGGCACTGGCGCCGATGTTCGCGCCCAATGTCAACAGTTTCCGTCGGATGCGGCCCGATCATGGCGCGCCGATCAACGTGCAATGGGGCAGCGACAACCGCAGCTGCGGGCTCCGGGTTCCGATCACTGATCGCCACAACCGCCGCGTTGAAAACCGGCTGCCGGGTGCCGACGCCAACCCCTATCTGGCGATGACCGCCACGCTGATCGCCGGCTATCTGGGCATGACCGAAGAACTGGAACCGTCGCCCAAAACCTCCGGCAACGCCTACAACTTCGAACGCACGCTGCCGCGCAGCCTGGAGGCGGCGCTGGAACGCTTCAACGATTGCGATCCGGTGCGGGCGCTGCTCGGCGATTATTTCTTCCGCAGCTTCACCACCATAAAGGCGGCCGAACTGGAAGCTTTCCAGGGCGTGATCAGCAGCTGGGAGCGTGACCATCTGCTGTTGAAGGTGTGAACGACAGCCTCGCCTTCGCGGCCAGCTGGTATGCGGCGACGGCCCATGCTGCACCCACTCACGCAGCGCTGGCCGGCGACACCCAGGCCGATGTCGCCATCATCGGCGGTGGCGCAACCGGGCTGTCGGCGGCGCTGCATCTTGCCGAACGCGGCGCCAGCGTGGTGCTGCTGGAAGCGGGGCGCATCGGTCACGGCGCGTCAGGCCGCAACGGCGGGCAGATCATCCCCGGTCTGCGGCTGGGCGCTGCCGATCTGGTGGCGCGCTTTGGCGCGGAACGCGGCGGCGCGCTGTTCCACCTCGCGCTGTCGGCCCGCGATCTGGTGGTTGATCTGGTGGCGCAGCACGGCATCGATTGCGATCTGGCGCTCACCGGCCACCTCACCACCGCCGTGCGGCAACGTGATCAGGATGATTTCGCGCACGAGGCCAAGGCGGCAGCGCGATTGGGCTATCACGGCCTGTCGGTGCTGGACGCGCCGGCGGCGCAGGCAGCCGTCGCCAGCCCCAGCCATGGCGCGCTGCTTGATGCTGGCGGCGGCCATTTTCACACGTTGAATTATACGCTGGGCCTCGCCCGTGCCGCTGCGGCCGCCGGCGCGCGCCTGCATGAATCAAGCCCGGTCACGCGGCTGGAACGGCGGGCAGGGGGCGTAGAGCTGCACACGCCCACCGGCATCGTTACCGCCGCGCAGGCCATCGTGGCCGGCGATGCGCTGCTCGGGCCGCTCAACGCCCGTGTCCACAGCCGCATCATGCCGGTGGCCAATTATATCGTCACCACCGATGTGCTGCCCGATGGCGGCGCCGCCCTGATCCCCGGCAATCAGGCGGTGAGCGACAGCCGTTTCGTCGTCAATTATTTCCGCCGCACGCCTGATGGCCGGTTGATGTTCGGCGGCGGCGAACGCTACAGCCCGCACCCGCCGGCCGATATGGCCGCGTTCGTGCGGCCGTTCCTTGAACGCAGCTTCCCGATGCTGGCCGGCGTTGGCATCACTCACGCCTGGGGCGGCCTTGTCTCCATCACCCGCAGCCGCCTGCCCGATATCGGCCGCAATGGCCCGCTGTTGTGGGCACACGGCTATTCCGGTCAGGGCGCAGTGCTCTCCACCCTCGGCGGCGCGCTGCTCGCCGAGGCTGCAATGGGCGAGAGCAGCCGCTTCCACCAGTTCGCGGCGGTGGCCCCTTCGGGCTTTCCCGGCGGCTCGCTATTGCGCGGCCCCCTGCACGTGCTCGGCATGCTCTGGTACGCCCTGCGCGACCGCATGGGCTAATCGGGATATTGAAGAAATGATGGTGGACGCACCAGGGCTCGAACCTGGGACCCGCTGATTAAGAGTCAGCTGCTCTACCGACTGAGCTATACGTCCAAACGCTGCGAAAGCGTAAGATCGGGCGGCGGAGCCGACCGGTCGGGAGCGGGCGATTAGCAGGGGGGTGGGGGGTTGTAAACCGGTTTTTTGTGAAGCCGTCGCAAACGACCCGCGATCAATCAAACCGGGGACGGTTGACGCGGGCGATGCCCATCACCACGCCCAGCAGGATCATCACCGTCATCATCGCGCTGCCGCCCCAGCTGATCAGCGGCAGCGGGATGCCAACAACTGGTGCAAGGCCCATCACCATCATCATGTTGATGGCCAGATAAAAGAACAATGTGGCGGTGAGGCCAAGGGCCAGCAAGCGCTGGAACTGGCTGCCGGCATTGATCGCCGTGCGAATGCCCCACATCAGCACCAGGCCATAGAGGATGATGACGAACAGGCCGCCGATCAGGCCCCATTCCTCGGCCATGGTGGCAAAGGCGAAATCGGTGTGGAGTTCGGGCAGATAATCCAGATGGCTCTGGGTGCCGTTGAGGAAGCCCTTGCCGCTGATGCCGCCCGAACCGATGGCGATCTTGCTTTGGGTGATGTGATAACCGGCGCCGCGCGGGTCGCTTTCGGGATCGAGGAAGATCAGCACCCGCTTGCGCTGATAATCATGCATCATGCTCCACGCCACGGGCAGCATCGCCGCCACCGCCGCAGTCGCCGCGCCGAACAGCCACATGCGCACACCGGCGAGGAACAGCATCACCACCCCGCCGAACATGATGGCCAGCGCCGTGCCCAGATCGGGTTGCAGCATGACGAGACCGACAGGCATGGCGATCAGCGCCAGTGCCGGGATCAGCACATCGGGCCGGCTTTCATAACCCTTTGGCACATACTGATAATAACGCGCCAGCACCAGCACGATGGCCAGTTTCATCATTTCCGATGGCTGGAACTGCATGATGCCAATATCGAGCCAGCGTTGGCTGCCGCCGCGCACGGCGCCGGCCAGTTCCACGCCCACCAGTGCCGCCAGCAAGGTGAAATAGATCGGCCAGGCCAAGCTCAGCCAGCGTTCGGGCGGCACCAGCGCCAGTGCCAGCGCGCCGATCAGCAGGATGGCAAAGCGCACCCCCTGTTTCAGCGCCCACGGGTTCAGGGAGCCGCCAGCGGCGGAATAGAGCACGACCAGACCAAAGCCGGCGAGAGCGCAGACCAGCAGCACCACCCCCCACGGCAGGCGGGCCAGTTCGCGGCGCCAGGGTCCGTTGAGCAGGTCCATCGGCGCTATTCGGGTTCGCGGGGCGGCTGCGGCGCGTCCGCATCGGCGATTTCGAATTCTGGCGGCTTGATGTCGAGCTTGAGCCAGCTGGGCATCATCGCTTTCGTTTCGCTGGCGATGCTGGCGGCGGCTTCATTCTGCAGGCGCAGGGCACGCAGGCGGGCGGCTTCGGCCTCGATCGGTGGCAGCACGGCCAGTGCCCGCTGCGGCTCGAACAGGAAGCTCAGCACGTCGCGCGCGATGGGCGCGGCATAGCGGCCGCCGGCGATGCCATGTTCGATGATCACCGAACACGCATAACGCGGGGCATCGGCCGGGGCAAAGGCGACGAACAACGCATGGTCGCGCTGTTTCCACGGCAGCGCTTCGTTGCGGATCACGCCGCGCTTGCGTTCGGCTGCCGAAATCCGGCGCACCTGGGCCGTGCCGGTCTTGCCGGCAAACAGCACGTCGCCGATCGGGCTGCGTGCGGCGCGGGCGGTGCCATAGCCGGCATTGATCACGTCCACCATGCCCTGGCGCACCAGATCGAGGTGCCAATCGGGGATGCCCAGCGACGGGAAGTCGGCAGCCGGGCCATCGGCAATCAGGCGCGGCATCACTTCGCGGCCGCTGGCCAGCCGCGCCGTCATTACGGCCAGCTGCAACGGGTTGGTGATGATATAGCCCTGGCCGATTGACGCGTTCAGCGTCTCGCCCTCGCGCCAGTCGCCCTTTTTGGGATCAGGGCCATAGCGGCGCTGTTTCCACGCCTTGTCGGGCACGATGCCATCGGCCTGACCGGGCAGCGGCAAGGGATATTCCTGGCCCAACCCCAGCCGCCGCGCCATGGCGGCGATGGCATCGATGCCCACCCGGCGCCCCATGGCATAGAAATAGGTATCGCAAGACAGCGGCAGCGCGCGGTGCATGTTGACCCCGCCATGGCCGCGCCGGGCGTGGCAGTGCCAGGTGTTGTTGCCCAGCCGGTATTTGCCTGAGCAGCCTACCGTATCGGCAGGATCGATGCCGGCTTCCAACGCTGCCAACGTGGTCACCATCTTGAAGGTCGAACCGGGCGGGTAAAGGCCCATGGCGCTCTTGTTCAACAGCGGCGTGTGATCGTCTTTTTGCAGGGCGTTCCACAGTTTTGCCGGCACGCGGCGCGAGAAGATGTTGGGATCATAGGCCGGCATCGACACCATGCACAGCACATCGCCGGTGACGATATCCATGACGATGACACTGGCCGAATTGTCCCCCAGCCGGCGGGCGGCATAATCCTGCAGGTCGCGATCGATGGTCAGCTTCAGGGTGTCGCCGGGCTTGTCGGCATTGGTGCCCAGTTCGCGCACCAGTTCACCGCGGGCGGTGATCTCGACGCGCGACGAGCCGGCGGTGCCGCGCAGCTGCCGATCGGCAAAGCGCTCGATCCCGTCCTTGCCGATGCGAAAGCCCGGATAGATCAGCAGCGGGGTTTTCTCCTCGCGATATTGTTCCGGGGTCGGGGCGCCGACATAGCCGACAAGGTGGGCGAAATGATCAGCCTCAGGGTAGAAGCGCGAGAAGCTTTGCACCGGGGTGACGCCGGGCAGGGTGGCGAGCCGGACGTTGCAGGCGGAAAATTCCCGCCAGCTAAGATTCTGGCGCACCACCACCGGCATGAAGCTGGGCTGGGAGCGCAAATCTTCGCGGATGCGGGCGTCTTCGGCCACATCGATTTCAAGCACGGCGCGGATGGCGACCAGCGTCGCGTCAAGGTTTTCCACTTCGGCCGGGCGCAGTTCCAGCCGGTAATCCGGGCGGTTCATGGCGATGGGTTTGCCGTGGCGATCGACGATCCAGCCGCGCCGGGGCGGAATCAGCCGATCCTGAACGCGGTTTTCCTGCGCGCGCAGCTGATAGCTCTCGCCTTCGAACACGGCGAGCCAGGCCATGCGCCCGGCGAGCAGCACGCCGGTGCCGGCCATGCCCGCGCCCAGCAGCAACGCGCGGCGCGAAAACGCCATGCGGCGAACCGGATCATCCATGGCGCCAATGGGGTGCGGTAGACGCCAGCTTGCGTTGAATGGCGGCACACAGGCGCACCACCAGCGGCCACGCCGCCACGCTGGTCAGCCATTGCCACAACAGCGGCAGCACCGGCGTGGGTCGCCCGGCCAGCGCCATCAGCGGCCCGGTGAGCAGCGAAAAACCCAGCAAGACGCTTGCCACCAGTAGCCAATCGAACATCGATCCATGGCGCCCGAACACCTGGCCGGTCATCCGCATCACGCCGGTGGCGATGGCAAACAACGTGGCATTCACGCCCAGCGGCTGCCCGAACAGCAGATCAGCCAGCATGCCGATGCAGAAGGCCACCCACGGCGGCATCAGCACGGGTTGCAGCATCGCCCACACCAGCACGCCCATCAGCGCCAGGTGCGGCATCGCCGGCACGCTCAATGGCAGCGGTGCCAGCATCAGCACCAGCATCACCACACTGACCATCGCCGGCACCGCAAACCGCCACAGCGACAGCAACCAGCGCCGGCGTTCATCCGGGGTCATCAGCAATGCGGGGGGTGGCGGGCTGGCGATCACGGGATCAATTTGCCGCTGGTTCTTTGGTGCGCAGGCGCGGAGGCGGCGCGCCGCGGGTGCGGGCTTCCACCGGCACCGGTGCATCAAACACCGGGCCCTGCGGCTGGGTCTCGGGAATGGGCAGCCAGCTGGTTTCCACCGTGACAAAGCCGCCGCCCAGCGGGCTGGTAGCAAGGCGGATCACCGGGCCATCGGCGCGTGGATCAACCACCACGCCCACCGGCACGCCGGGCGGATACACGCCGCCATCGCCGGACGTGACGATGCGATCACCAACCAACAGCGCCAGTTCCGGCCCGATGCGATCAGTCAGCAGCAGGGTGGGCAGATTGCGCCCAATCGCAAGCCCGGCCTGGCCAGTGCGCTCGACGATCACCGGCACGCGGCTCAGCGGATCAGTGAGCAGCAGCACCCGGGCGGACTGGCGGCCCACTTCCAGCGTGCGGCCAACCAGGCCTTCAGCGCCAATCACCGGCATGTAGCGGGTGATGCCAATGCTGCTGCCCACGGCCAGCATGGCGGTGCGGGCGACGCTGCCCGACGTTGCGGCCGCGATGCGGGTGGTGGCCAGCACGGTGCGACCCGGTTCGCGCACCGCCATCAGGGCCTTTAACTGTTGCAGTTCGCGCTGGCCGTTGCGGGCGGCCCGCAGCCGCGCATTGGCCTTGTCGAGTTCGGCTTCCAATTGGTCGGCCCGGGAAACCGCGCCGAAATAATCGCCGACATCGCCGCCCAGCTTGGCCGCGCCATCGATCGGCGCACGCACCACCGACCACAGGGGCGCAACGATATCCGTGGCCGCCGCGCGCACACCGTTGGCGGTTTCGGGATTGACCCGCGCCACCAGCAGCAGGATCAGCCCGGCCGCAATCACGCCGCCCGACACCACAGCCGAAACCAGCGCAAGATTCTGCTCCCGCCTGATGGCGGAGGGGCGGCGAGGGGCGGGAGTCCAGTCCATGGGTCCCTAGTCGATCAATGGTTGCGGGCAGCGGTTCAGGCGGTGATCAGCACACCGCGATACATCGGATCTTCCAGCGCGCGGCCGGTGCCAATGGCAACGCAGGTGAGCGGTTCGTCGGCGACGCTGACCGGCAGGCCGGTGGCTTCGCGCAGCACAACATCCAGATCGCGCAGCAGGGCGCCGCCGCCGGTGAGCACGATGCCCTGATCAACGATATCGGCGGCGAGTTCGGGCTGGGTGTTTTCCAGCGCGGCGCGCACGCCTTCCACGATGGTGGCCACCGGTTCGGCCAGAGCTTCGGCAATCTGGCCCTGGTTGATGAAGATCTCGTTGGGCACGCCGTTCATCAGGTCGCGGCCCTTGATGGAAATGGTCTCGCCAATGCCATCGGCCGGCTTCTTGGCGGTGCCGATTTCCTTCTTGACGCGCTCGGCCGTGGCTTCGCCGATCAGCATGTTGTGGTTGCGGCGAACATAGTTGATGATGGCTTCATCCATCTTGTCGCCGCCCACACGCACGCTGGTGGTATAGGCCAGGCCCTTCAGCGACAGCACGGCGACTTCGGTGGTGCCGCCGCCGATATCGACAACCATCGAACCGATCGGTTCGGTGACGGGCATGCCGGCGCCGATCGCAGCGGCCATCGGCTCTTCGATCAGATAGACCTGGGTGGCGCCGGCGTTGTTGGCGGCGTCGCGGATGGCGCGCTTTTCAACGCTGGTCGAACCCGACGGCACGCAGATGACGATTTCGGGATAGCGGCCAAAGCGGCTGGTCTGCACCTTCTTGATGAAGTGCTTGATCATCTGTTCGGCCACATCGATATCGGCAATCACGCCATCGCGCAGCGGGCGGATGCACTCGACGTTGCCGGGGGTGCGGCCCATCATCACCTTGGCTTCGTTGCCGACGGCTTTCACGATCTTGTTGCCGCGAATGGTCTCGATGGCGACCACGCTTGGCTCGTTGAGCACGATGCCGCGTCCCCGCACATAGACCAACGTGTTGGCGGTTCCCAGATCGATGGCCATATCCTGGGACAGGAAGGAAAACATCCGGCTGAAGGGCGACATATCGGGGCTTTTACCAGGTTTGGAGGGTTTTAGGGCACAAGAATGGGATTCGCGAGCGGGCGCGACCAATCAGCCGGCTTTGGCCTCGAATGGCCGATTCTGCAAGGGTCAAGGCCAATGTGGAACGCTGGGCAGATGACACTGCGCCCAACTGCCCCTATTACACGGCGGTGCCCATTCCCAAATCTTCTATCAGGCGCCTCCCCGAAACCCTGATCAACCGCATCGCTGCCGGCGAAGTGGTGGA
>NZ_JANPML010000321.1:0-3426 GCF_031422795.1 Sandarakinorhabdus sp. | reverse complement strand
GGCGTGTCCGCCAGTTGCCAGCGGGTGAGGCGTTCGTAGTGGGCGCAGAAGCGGGTGAGGGCGGCTGGGTCCATCCCGTGCCGGCCAGTGGCGCGGGTGAGGGCGGCTTCCTGCTCAGCGCGCCAGCGGGGGACGGTTTCCCAATCGGGGGCGGCGAGGAAGGCCAGTGCGTCGAGCATGGCCCAGGCGCGTTGATAGTTGCCGGCCAGCGCCTGGTTGACGTGGGTGCGCCAGAGGGCGTGGGGGTCTTCGGTGGCTTCGAGGGCGTTCACGGGTTTGGCAAGCAGGGCGGCGGGTTGTGGGCGGGCGCCGATGCACCAGCCTTCCAGGATGAGGATGTCGATCCGATTGAAGCGCCGCCAGTGCTGCGGGGGCAGGCGATCGTCGGCCAGCTTGTCGAACACCGGCAGGCTGACCGGCCGGCCGGAGCGGACGCGCAGCAGGGTATCCAGCAGCAGCGGCACATCATGCGTGCCGGGCACGCCGCGGGTGGCGAACAGCGGGTGGACATGGGCGGCCAGGGCCTGCCGGCGCGCGCGCGTCAGGTAGAAATCGTCGAGGGACACGGCAGCCACGATGCCGCCAGCCGCCAGCGCGCCGCCGCCAGCCGCCGGCAGCGGCGCGATACACCCCGGCAGCCGTGCTGCCAGCCGGGCCGCCAAAGTGGACTTGCCGCTGCCCTGCGCGCCGGCAAGGCCGATGATCAGCGGTGTCGTTCCCAGTTTGGGGGTGAGCCAGTCCAAGATCAGCGGCAGGGCGTCCATGTCGTCACGCTGCCCCGGCTCGGGCCCGCCGGCAACCCTGCCCATCAGGAGGGCTTGCAGGAAGGCTGCGGGCAGGGCCTGATGCGGCCATGAACAACTGGCCTGATATCCGCGCCGCTGTGGCGAAACTGTGTACCGGTTTTCCCGGCGAATATTGGCGGGCGAAGGACAAGGACAGCGCCTATCCCATTGAATTTGTCGACGCATTGACCCGCGAAGGCTGGCTGTCGGCGTTGATTCCCGAGGAATTTGGCGGCTCTGGCCTGCCGCTTTCGGCGGCCTGTGCGATATTGGAGGAAATCCACGCCAGCGGCGGCAACGGCGCGGCGGCGCATGCCCAGATGTATGTGATGGGCACGTTGCTGCGCCATGGTTCGGACGCGCAGAAAGCCCAGTATCTGCCGGCAGTTGCGCGCGGCGAGCTGCGTCTGCAGGCCTTTGGGGTGACGGAACCGACGTCGGGCAGTGATACGCTTTCGCTCCGCACCACAGCGGTCAGGGACGGCGATGATTATGTGATCAACGGCAGCAAGCTGTGGACCAGCCGCGCCCAGCACAGCGACCTGATGGTGCTGCTGGCCCGCACCACGGCAAAGGACAAGGTCGCCAAGCGCACGGAAGGGCTGTCGGTGTTCCTGCTCGACATGCGCGACTGTGCGGGCCTGTCGATCCAGCCCATCGAAACCATGATGAACCATGGCACCACGGCGGTGTTTTTCGACAATGTTCGCATCCCCGCCGCCAACCGCATCGGGGAGGAAGGGCAGGGCTTTCGCTATATCCTGTCGGGCATGAACGCCGAACGCATCCTGATCGCCACTGAATGCATTGGCGATGCGCGCTTTTTCCTCGATCGCGCCACCAGTTACGCGAAGGAGCGGCACGTGTTTGGCCGACCCATTGGCCAGAATCAGGGCATCCAGTTCCCGCTGGCGCAGGCCCACGCCCGCGCCCATGCCGCCAGTCTGGTCGTTGCCGATGCCTGCCGCCATTATGAGTCCGGCGAAGTCGCGGGGGCAGAAGCCAACATGGCCAAGATGCTGGCTGCCGAAGCCAGTTGGCAGGCCGGTGAGGCGGCGATGCAGACATTGGGCGGATTCGCCTTTGCCGCGGAATATGATATCGAACGCAAGTTCCGGGAAACACGGCTTTATCAGGTGGCGCCGGTCTCGACCAACCTCATCCTCGCGTACATCGCTGAGCATGTGCTGGGCCTGCCGAAAAGCTATTAGGACTGGCAAAAACCGCAATCGACGGACGCGCCCACAAGCGTAGGGTGCGCCGGTTGCATCTGGGGAGAAAGACCATGGCCGAAGCCTATATCATCGATACCGTTCGCACGCCGCGTGGCATTGGCAAGGTGGGGAAGGGCAGCCTGGCCGATATGCACCCGCAGCATCTCGCTGCCGCCGTGCTGAAGGCGATTGCCGAGCGTAATCACATCAACACCGCCGAAGTGGACGATATCATCTGGTCGACCTCCACCCAGAAGGGGAAGCAGGGCGGTGATCTTGGCCGCATGGCGGCGCTGGATGCCGGCTATGACCTGAAGGCCAGCGGCATGACGCTGGACCGCTTCTGCGGGGGCGGCATCACCTCGGTGAACCTGGCTGCGGCGCAGATCATGAGCGGCATGGAAGATTTGGCTGTAGCCGGCGGTACCGAAATGATGAGCTATACCGCCACCATGGCGCAGGAAGAGCGGGCCGCCGGCCTGGCGCCGATGATGATGGGCAGCGGCAACGCCCGCCTGCAGGCGCATCACCCGCAAAGCCACCAGGGCGTGTGCGGTGACGCCATCGCCAGCATGGAAGGCATTGCCCGTGCCGACGTGGATGCGCTGGGCCTGGAAAGCCAGAAGCGCGCGGCGCAAGCCATCGCCGAAGGCCGTTTTGCCAAGAGCGTGATCCCGGTTTATCGCGAGGACGGCACGCTGGCGCTGGATCACGAGGAATTCCCGCGCCCGCAGACGACGATGGAAGGTCTTTCTGCACTGGAGCCGAGCTTCACCAAGATCGCTGACATGCCGCTCGACACCGCTGGCACGACCTTCCGCAAGCTGATCAACGCCAAATATCCCGACCTGAAGATCGAGCATATGCACCACGCTGGCAACTCGTCGGGCGTGGTCGATGGCGCGGCGGCCGTGCTGCTGGCCAGCAAGGCCTATGCGACAAAGAACGGCCTGAAGCCGCGCGCGCGCATCGTGACCATGGCCAATATGGGCGATTGCCCGACGCTGATGCTGAATGCGCCGGTGCCGGCGGCGCGCAAGGCGCTGGCCAAGGCCGGCCTAACCGTGGACGATATCGATCTGTGGGAAATCAACGAAGCCTTTGCCGTGGTTGCGGAAAAATTCATCCGTGATCTGAAGCTGGATCGCGACAAGGTGAATGTGAACGGCGGCGCCATCGCGCTCGGTCACCCGATCGGGGCCACGGGTTCGATGCTGATCGGCACGGTTCTGGATGAGCTGGAACGCCGCGACTTGAAGCATGGTCTCATCACCATGTGCGCTGCTGGCGGCATGGCCCCGGCGATCATCATCGAGCGCATGTGAACCCTCACCCCGCTCGCCTGCGGCGAGTCGACCCTCTCCCCAGGTGGGAGAGGGTGGATTTGCCCCTCTCCCGTTCGGGGAGAGGGAGGGGCCCGCGCCCGC
>NZ_JANPML010000320.1:0-4451 GCF_031422795.1 Sandarakinorhabdus sp. | reverse complement strand
CGATGTGCTGCAGACCGATTCGTCGAGCATCAACTCGCCGACGATCTCGACCAGGCGGATATCGACGTCCATCGCTGTCCAGGATGGCCAGGTCATCGCCCTTGGCGGGCTGATCCGCGACAACCGGACCCGGTCAAAATCAGGATTGCCGCTGTTGTCGCGCATCCCCATCGTCGGCGGGCTGCTGTTCGGCAACACCAATGACGAAACCGATCGCACCGAATTGCTGATCCTGTTGAAACCACGCGTCATGCGCAGCATCGACGAAGCCAAGGCCGTGACGGATGAATTGCGCGCCAAGATCCAGGCGGTGCGGCCGCTGCCGGGCGAACGAGTGCCATGAAACGCGCGCCGGGCGCGGTCGAGACAGCGGCGGAGGCGGGCTATGCCATGCTCGCCGCCATCGTTGCCATTGCCGTGCTGTCGCTGGCGTCGCTGGCCTTGATTGATACCGGGCGCGGGGTCGCGGTGGGCGTTGTCGCTGATGCCGAACGCGCCCGCTTGGCCGCCGCAGCCGATGCCGGGTTGGTGATTGCGGTGCGCAACCTGGCCGCACCCGCCCAGGCACAGCGCTGGGGCATCGACGGACGCCCGCATAACCTGCGTTTTGCCGGTTCCGATATCGTTGTCGTCATCGAGGATGAACGCGGCAAGGTCCCGCTCAACCAGATCGCCGACGAACAGGTGCGCGCCATGTTCGAAGCGCTTGGCGCGTCGGGCGCGTTGCTCGATGCCCAGACCGATGCGTTTCTTGACTGGCGCGACGAGGATGATGACGTCCGCCCGGGCGGCGCCGAAGTGGGCTGGTATGCGGCCCGCCGCATCAACCCGCGCAACGGTTCGCTGCGCAGCGTCGAGGAAATGCGGCTGATCCGCCACATCACGCCGGACATCGTCGACCGGTTGCGGGGCTCGGCGACGGCCTATCGCAATCAGCGCGAGGGGTTCGACGATCGGTTCGCGACGCCGTTGGCGCTGGCCGTCGCGAGCGGCGGGCTTGGTTCGCCGCAGGTCATCAACCGCGAGCGCGAACTGGCCGGCCAGCGCGTCGCCATCGACCTGGCCGAACAGGAATCGCTGGTTGGGCGGCCGCTGACCATCAGGGTCACGGCGCGGCGGCCGGGCGGCAGCCGATTCGACCGTTCAACGGTCATCGAACTGACCGGGCGTCGCGAAATACCCTATCTGGTGCGCGCCATTGATCAGTGACACCCCTGATATCGGCAGCCGCTGGCCCGTGCGGGCGGCGATGATCCTGCTGGTTGCGGCAATTTCCTATAATTTGCCGCTGTCGATCATCAACGCCCATATCGTTGGCATCGGCCGCCAGACGCTGATCGTTGTGGAGGCCGCGCTGATGGGGGCGGGGCTGTTGCTGGTCTTGAGCCAGTGGCGGATTGAAATGACCCGCTGGCTAATGATGATCGGCATGTTCTTTGCACTGTCGCTGGTCTTGTCCCAACTTCGCCTCGGATTCGATCCAAAATCGTTTCGCGACATGCTGATGTTCGCGGTCTTTGTCATGATCGGCATGGTGGTGCCCTGGCGCGACGCGCGGCGGGTCTTTGTCGCACTACACATCGCGATCCTGGTGGTGATGATCATCGAGATCGCGTTTCCGGCGCAATATGGCGCGTTGGTTGATCCGCGCGCCTATTTCATCAGCAGCCGCGGCTTCACCGCCGAACAGTTGAGCGGCGACAGCCAATTGTTTGGCGCCACGCGGCCGGACGAGCGCTATCTGCTGCCATGGCTCGGCTGGGCCCGCGCCTCGTCGCTGTTTCTGGAACCGCTCAGCCTCGGCAATTATGTCAGCTTTGCCGCCCTGGCGATGTTGCTGTTCTGGCGCGACTGGCCGGCGCGGATGCGGTGGTTCATGGGCCTGTCGCTGGCGATCATCCTTGTCGGCTGCGACGGGCGCTTTGCCGCAGCCAGCGCGATCGTGATTCTGCTCGCTGCACCGCTGCTGCGGCGACTGCCGGCATCATTGTCGATCTTCTATCTGCCTATGGCCATCGTCATGGCGCGAATCGCCAGCATGACGTTGCAATGGAACCCGCTGGACGATGATTTTCCCGGGCGAATCGCCCGCGGCATGAAGCAGCTATTCCGGCTCGACTGGTATGATCTGTTCGGCTTTTCGGTGCCCACCCCGGCGCTGGCCGACAGCGGCATCGCCTACCTGGTCATGTCACAATCGCTGGTCGGCGTCGTCATGCTGCAGCTGTATCTCTATCTGCAGCCAGCGCTGCAACGACCGGAACAACTTCTGTATCTTCACGCCACCGCCTTGACGTTTGCGCTATCGATCCTTGTTTCGATCTCGATGCTGTCGATCAAGACCGCGGCATTCTACTGGTTCATGATGGGAGTCGTCATTGTGATGACCCCCAGGGAAAATGCCCGCCGGCCAGACTGACCGGCGGGCCGATGTCCGTCAGCCGATATAGCTGACATAGACGCCGAGCTCGGTGCCGGTTTGGGCCACGAAGGTGCCGGCTTCGAAGCTGCCGGTCAGCCCGAACGAAAATGCCTTCAACGCGCCCACGCCATCGGGATCGACGGTCAACACATTGTTGGCGAAGGCAAAGGTTGCGGCAGCCGGGTTGGCGATGTTGGTGAAGTGCAACCGGTCTTCGGCGGCAAAGTCGGTGATGGTGTCACCCGCGAAGTTCTTGACGCCATCGCGGAAAATGTCTGCACCGGCACCGCCGGACAGGGTATCGAGGCCAAGGCCGCCAGTGATGATGTCATCGCCGTTGCCGCCATTCAAGAAGTCGTTGCCGCCCAGACCGATGATCGTGTCGGCACCGGCCGAACCGATAATCGTATCGCCCTGCGCACCGGCGTTGATGCTCTTGATGCCGATAAGCTGCACGAGGCTGAAATCCAGCGTGTCGATCTCGGGCGAGCCACCGATGGTGACATTGATGCGACCATCGGCGTCGATGATCTCGACCCCGGTCATCGACGCGATGCCGATCCGGGCACCGTTGCTGCCAGCCTTGATCGTGTCGATGCCGGTGCCGCCGTCATAGGCATCGAGCCCGCCATTGCCCACGACCAGGAACGTGTCGTCGCCGCCATCGCCGAACAGGAAATCATTGCCCGAACCAGCGACGATCGTGTCGTTGCCATTGTTGCCATTGACCGTGTCCGACCCGGCGCCGCCATCAAGATAATCGTCGCCCTGCCCACCGGTGAGGATGTCGTCGCCCGAAGCCGCCAGGATCCGGTCGTTGCCGCCGCCGCCGTTGACGGTATCAGCGAACCGCGTGGCCGTGATCCGGTCGTCGCCTTCGCCGCCGTTGATGGCGACAAAATCACCTTCTGTCACCAGAATGCCGGTGAGGTTGATGACATCGGCGGCAGCGGTCCCAGCGATCGAGACGTTGCCAAAACCGCCGGCGCTGATCTCTTCGATCTTGCTCAGCGACCCCGTCGTCAGCGTGATGACGGCGTTTTCCTTGTTGGCGGTAACGAGGTCATAGCCGTTGCCACCCACATATTTGTTCGCGCCGCCGCCCGACACGAGGAACGTGTCGTCGCCGTTTCCGCCATTGAGGATGTTGGTGCCACCCTCGCCGTCGATGATGTCGTTGCCCTCGCCGCCGATCAGCGTGTCATCGCCGGAGCCGCCGGTGACAAAATCGTCGCCCGCCGTGGCCGTGATCGTCTGGCCACCGTTGCCAGCCTTGATTTCGACGATGTCGGTAAGCGTAATCGCCGAGAAATTATAGACCAAGCCGGCACCGCTCTGGATCAGCAGGCGAACGTTGCCGAACCCGCCAGCAGAAATTGCCTGAATATTGGCAAGACTGGCGATGCCGATGTTGGCATTGTTGGCAGATGCCTCGATGCTGTTCGTGCCGGTGCCACCATTGAAATGGTCGAAACCGGAGCCGACGCCAACGCGGAAGATGTCGTTGCCCGCGCCGCCGTCGAGCGTGTCGTTGCCGCCACCGCCGTTGATGACGTCATCCGCCGCCGAACCGATGATCGTATCGTTGCCAGCGCCGCCGTTGATCGACGTGATGCCGACGAGCAGGGTGTTGGTGAAATCGAGGAAATCATCGCCGATCGAGCCGACGATGCTGACCGGGAAAAAGCCGCCCGAATTGATTTCTTCCACGCCCGAGATGAAGCTCAGCCCGATGGCGACATTGTTCGCGGTGGCGACAATCTTGTCATAACCTTCGCCGCCAGTAACGCTGTCGACGCCTTCCTTCACGCCAACATTGAAAATGTCGTTGCCGCCTTCGCCGTCAAGCACATCGTTGCCGAACCCGCCAACAAATGTGTCATTGCCGGCATTGCCGGTCAGATTGTCGACTCCGCCCTTGCCGATGATCGTCCAATCTTCAGCCGTCGGAGCAACAAAAATGTCATTCCCAGTAGTTCCGGTAAAAGTAACCATGACTATATCCTCTGCAACAGTTGATGACAGCCAA
>NZ_JANPML010000319.1:0-4686 GCF_031422795.1 Sandarakinorhabdus sp. | reverse complement strand
CCGAATATTTTCGGCATGTTGGCCTGTATCCAGAGGCAAATCTGCGGGGCGCGCCCGAACTGCACGTGGTGAAGGCCGAGGTGGTTTATCACGCCCCCATCCTGCTCGACGAGGAAATCGCCATCTGCGTGCGCTGCGACAAGATTGGCCGCACCTCGCTTACCTTTGCGTTTGAAGTGCACGCCGGATCGGCGGAGGATCTGCGCGCCAGCGGCACTGAAGTGCAGGTGCATGTTGATGAACCGCGCGGCCGGCCGACACCCGTGCCGGACACGCTGGCCGCCCTGTTCGAAGCCTTTGAAGGACGCCTGTTCAAATGAAATATCTGCACACCATGATCCGTGTGTCGGATGTGGCCGAAACGCTGCGCTTCTTCGCATTGCTGGGCCTGAGGGAACTGCGCCGCCATGACAACGACGCCGGCCGTTTCAGCCTGATTTTCCTGGCCGCGCCGGATGATGAAGATGCCCAGGTCGAACTCACCCACAATTGGGACGAGGCCGGCTACACCGGCGGGCGCAATTTTGGCCACCTCGCCTATGCGGTGGACGATATTTATGCGGCGTGCCTGGCATTGATGGAAGGCGGCGTGACGATCAACCGGCCGCCGCGCGATGGCCGCATGGCCTTTGTGAAATCGCCGGACGGGATTTCGGTGGAACTGCTGCAGGCCGGGCCGGCACTGGCCCCGGCTGAGCCCTGGGCTTCGATGCCTAATGTGGGGAGCTGGTAAGATGCTCGAAGTCGTCGGCGTGGCGGTGTTGTCCGACAATTATGTCTGGCTGGCCCATGATGCGGCCTCGGGCGAAACAGCGGTCATCGATCCCGCCGTCGCCGGCCCGGTGCTGGAAGCCGCCACCAGCCGCGGCTGGAAGATCACCCAGATCCTGAACACCCACTGGCACCCTGATCATGTTGGCGGCAATGCCGATATCGTGGCGGCGACCGGTGCGAAAGTGACCGGGCCGCAAGCTGAGGCGGCCAAGATTCCGCACATCGGCCGCGCCGTGGTGGAAGGCGATACGGTGCAGATCGGCAGCCAGATCGGCCGCGTCATCGATTGCCCGGCACACACCGCGGGCCACAATGCCTATGCCTTTGATGGCGCGCTGTTCTGCGGCGACACGCTGTTTGCCATGGGCTGCGGCCGCCTGTTTGAAGGCACGGCCGAACAGATGCACAGCGCGCTGGCCAAGTTCATGGCGCTGCCGCCGCGCACTTTGGTGTATTGCGCGCATGAATATACCCAGTCCAACGCGCGCTTTGCCGTAACGGTCGAACCGGAGAACGAGGCGCTGCGCAAGCGCGCCGAAGCCGTGGACCGCCTGCGTGAACGCGGCGACCCCACCGTGCCGTTCAGCCTGGCGATGGAGGCCGCGACCAACCCCTTTGTGCGCGCCGGCAGCGTGGCCGAACTCGCCCGCCGCCGCGCCGCCAAGGACGTTTTTAAGGGATGACATGTTCAGCGATGATACAGCGTCGGGCGGGTATTGCGGCTCCATGATCAGAAACGCGCTTTTCCTTGCCGCATTGGTCGCGGCCTTCCCGGCAGCGGCAGGCGATGATCTGCCGGCCAAGGCTGCCGATTTCAAGCCTGAAACCCGCTCATGCCTGCAAACGCGCAGCATCCTGCAAACCCAGGCCGGCGCCGATCACAATTGGTATGCGCGGCTGCGCGATGGCCGCTGGTGGCGCAACAACATGAACTGCCCCACGCTGGAACCACGGCGCGGGTTGGTGCACACCAGCCCGATCGGCAGCCAGTGCCGGGGCGACATCGTGCAGGTGATCGATTTCAATCTGGGCGGCGTCAACTTTGGTGGTTGTGGCCTGGGCAGTTGGGAACGCGTCGCCGGGCCGCCGGCCAAGCCTGCGAAAAAGGCCGACAAACCCAGCGGTTGAGGTTCAGCAGCAGCCGCCACCTGCCGCTGGTGCCGCCGGCGCCATCGCTGCCAGCATATCAAGCGCCGGGCTGCTGCCATAGGTGCGGGCCTGTGCCATGGTGTGAAAGGCTTCCCACACCACGCCTTGCGGATCAGTGGTCCAGCTTTTTTCCGAACGGGCATAGCAACAGGTGGTTTCACCTTCGGCCAGCACCGGTTGGGCTGCTGCCGTCAGACGCGCCGTGACTTCCGCCAGTTCCTCCGGCGTTTCGGCCTGGATGCCCAGATGTTCGATGCCGGTCGTGGCATGGCCGTGGCTGATGGCAAAATTGACGCGCGGATCGTCAAGCATCCACTTGGCATAATCATCCCGCTGCATTGTTGGCGCGGCGCCGAACAGGCAGGAATAAAAGGCGATGGATTGGGCAAGATCAGTCACGCCCACATGCACGTGCAAACGCTTCATATGCAGTCTCCGGTTGTGCAGGCCGCCACAGGCGCGAAGCCCTGGCAGCAGTCTTCAGTGAGGAAGCCGATCAGCGCCCGCATTGCAGCGAAGTCCGCTGCATAGATGAGGCTGCGGCCGGCGCGGCGCACTTGTACCAGCCCGGCCTGTTCCAGCAGTCCAAGGTGATGCGAAAGGCTGGAGGGCGGCACGTCGAGCGCCAGCGCCAGCCGGCCGGCAGCCAATCCGTCCGCGCCGGCCACGACCAGCGTGCGGAACACGGTGAGGCGGCGTTCGTGGGCGAGGGCGGCCAGCGCGATGATGGCAAGCGGTGAATCCATCCGATATCCTTTCGACAGATATCGAAATATTCGACGATTATCGAAATGTCAACTGCGCGCCTCGAGCCGTGCCTTGATTGCATCCCAGATGCGCGCCGGCGTGTTGGTGCCATTGAAGCGGTCGATGGCGCGGATGCCGGTGGGGGAGGTGACGTTGATCTCGGTCAGATAGCCGCCGATGACGTCGATGCCGACAAAGATCAGCCCGCGTTTTTTCAGCTCCGGGCCGAGCCGCGCGCAGATTTCCTGTTCCCGCGCCGTCAGTTCGGTGGGCTGGGCGCTGCCGCCCGCGGCCAGGTTGGAGCGGATTTCACCCTTTTTCGGCAGGCGGTTGATGCCGCCGGCCGGTTCACCATCAACCAGCACGATGCGCTTGTCGCCCTCTGCCACGCTGGGCAGAAAGGCCTGCACCATGAACGGTTCGCGCCAAACGCTGCTGAACAATTCGACCAGCGCCGGCAGATTGCCGTCGGTCTTGTCGATCAGGAACACGGCGGTGCCGGCGTTGCCATACAGCGGCTTGACGACGATGGCGCCGTGGCGGGCGCGAAAATCCATGGCCTCTTCCAGGCTCTTGGTCACCAGTGTCGGCGGCATCAGATCGGGGAAGCGCAGCACGAACAATTTTTCGGGCGCGTTGCGCACTTCGGCCGGATCGTTGACCACCAGCACCCGGTCCTGCACCTGTTCGAGCAGATGGGTGGCGGTGATATAGCCCATGTCGAACGGCGGATCCTGCCGCATCAGCACCACATCGGCTTCGTCACCGATGTCGACGGTGCGTGGATCGCCAAGCCATTCATAATGCGCGCCGGCCTGGTTCATCACCTTCAGCGGTCGCGCCTTGGCCCGCACCCGGCCATTTTCCGCCGACAGATCGTCGGCGAGATAGTGGATCAGGCTGGCGCCGCGCTCCTGGGCTTCCAGCATCAGCGCGAAAGTGGAATCGCCGCCGATGTTGATGGTTTCGATCGGATCCATCTGGACCGCGACGCGCATGGTCATTGTTCGTGCCTTTTTCAGTTTTCGGATCTGGCCAGCGTTGCCAGCATGGTGCGGATGCGATCGCCGGCCAACCGGTCGTGCGTGGTTTCCAGCATGGCGGTCAGGCTGGCGCGGGCGGCGGGCAGGCGGCCAAGCCGCTGTTCCAGCCGGGCGCGTTCCCACCACAGGCCGGCCTGATCCGGCGCAATGATGGTGAGCCGTTCATACAGGGCCTGCGCCCGATTGATGTCGCCGTTCAGCCGCGCCCGGCTGGCCTGGTTCGACACCATGCGCACCAGCATCTGGCGATTGCTCATCGCCGGGAAACCGCCCGCCACAGCGCTGCCGCCGGCCTGGGCCGCGATATCGGCGGCGCGGGCCTGGGTAACGCTGATGCCATGATCAAATGGATCGACCAGCGCCGATTCGCCGCCGCCATGCACCGCCACCAGCACATGGCCCGGCAAGGCCAGTGCATCGGCGCGCCAGCCGACCCGGCGCGCCAGCGCGACATACAGGATCGACAGCGAAATCGGCAGGCCAAGGCCGCGCGTCGCGACAGCCACCAGATCGGCGTTCAGCGGGTTGTCGTAATCCTGGGTGTCGCCGGTCAGCCCGGATTTGCCGCCAATCAGGCTGGCAAGATGCAGCGCGCGGGCTTTGGCTGTGGCGGGGGCCGTGGCGGGCGCCGCTTCGCGCTGCAGAGCCACCGCCCATTCCGTCACCAGCCGCCGCAGTCTTTCCCCATCGGCGCGGCTATTATCAGCCAGACTCAGCGCAATGCCGGCTTCGACCAGGTCGATATCGTCATCTTCCAACAGGCCAATCGTTGCCAGCAACATCAGTTTTCTTCCCGCCAGATGGCGATGAGGTGCCGCGGCAAAGCCCACGGTGTGATCACGACGGCATCGTGCCTGAGCACGGCGCCCGGCCAGCCGTGCCGAGTGGCGAGCCAGCGCGCCGCTGCCTGACAACGCCGCGCCTGGGCAAGATGCAGCGCCGCCACGCCGGAGTCGAGAGTGGGCCGCGCCTT
>NZ_JANPML010000318.1:0-2877 GCF_031422795.1 Sandarakinorhabdus sp. | reverse complement strand
AATTCGGCGCTGGCCATGGTCGCGCCGTGGATGCCGTCGCGCCCGGTCTTGGAACCGACATAGACCACCGGATTGCCCACGCCGGCGGCAGCCGAATAGAAAATCTTGTCGGCCTTGGCGATACCAACGGTCATCGCATTGACGATGATGTTGCCGTTATAGCTGGGGTGGAAAATCGTCTCACCGCCCACGGTCGGCACGCCGACGCAATTGCCGTAACCGCCGATGCCGGCGACGACGCCCTTTACCAGGTGGCGCATCTTGGGCGCATCAATGTCGCCAAAACGCAGCGCATTCAGGTTGGCGATGGGCCGCGCGCCCATCGTGAACACATCGCGCAGGATGCCGCCCACGCCGGTCGCCGCGCCCTGATAGGGCTCGATATAGCTCGGGTGATTGTGGCTCTCCATCTTGAAGATGGCGGCGTCACCATCGCCGATGTCGATCACGCCGGCATTTTCGCCCGGGCCGCAGATCACCCACGGCGCCGTGGTCGGCAGCTTGGCAAGATGCATGCGGCTGGATTTGTAGCTGCAGTGTTCAGACCACATCACCGAAAAGATGCCGAGTTCCAGCAGGTTAGGCTCGCGCCCCATCGCGTTCAGCAAGCGCGCATATTCTTCCGGCGTGAAGCCGTGGGCGGCAACGATTTCGGCAGTGATCTGGTTCATGGCCGCGCGCATAGCCTGCGGCGGCGGCTTTGTCATGTCGCAGCAGGGGCTGTCACCGCACTTTTCCGGCTGGCCGCAGCCGATCGCAGCATGACGATCCCGGTATAGATGATCACCACCGACACCAGCCAGCGCAGCGGTTCCAGCGGTAGTGATTTTACCACATAGGCCGCCACCAGCACCGCAGGGATGCCGGCCAGCACCATGGCCACGGGAATCCGCAGATCGATCTTGCCGGCCCTGATGTGATGCGTCGCAATGCCCGCCGCCGCAAAGGAGGCGCTGGCGGCCATGATCGGAAAGCACAGCCGTGGATCCAGCCCCATCAGGCTGAGCATGGCCAGCGTTGGCGCATAATTGCCCACGCCAAAATTGATCAGCACGCCAAAGCCGAAACTGGCGGCAATGGCCAGTATCGTCAGGCCGGGCGGCAGGCTGGTCGCCGTGCCGCCCACAGGCATCAGATCGAGATTGGACAGTAGGAAAAATACTGCCGCGATCAACAGTGCGAGGCCCACCACGCCCTGCACGACCCAGGCTCTGGCGCGGGCGATCAGCGGCAGGCCGACCCAGCCCCCGGCCAGAAAAGCCAGGATGCTGCCCACCAGCAGCACGGGATCCACCCCCACGCCGAGCAGGCTGAGGAAGATCAGCCCCTCCACCATCGTTGGCAAGGTCAGCCCGGTGATCATTGTCTGCGGGATCAGGTGATCGGGCACCAGCTTGCGAAACTTGAACCACGCCATGGTGGGCGCCATCGATCCGATGCCCAGCGTGTCGAGGAAATTCGCCACCGCGCCCAGCACCAACGCTTCCGCCCGCGGCCACGCCTGCTGCCGAACCGCGGCACGCACCATGACGAAGGCATTGCCAACTGCAACCAGCAGCAACAGGCCCAGCAGCACCGTCAACATCAACCATTCCCCTGCGCAAATTCACGTCACCCAAGGCCATGGGCTGGCTGTCATCAAGCGCCAAGGCCGCGCATTTGTCACGCATACGTGGCACAATATTAAGTAGGGCAGTGCAACGACTCGAACTTGGAGGACGTGATGAGCGACGACAGCAACGAAGTCCGCACCATTGCTGAAGCCGTGGTGGCACTCGCCAAGGCCGGCGATTTTGATGCCATTGGCGAGACTTATTGGGCCGACGACGTGATCTCCTTCGAAAGCGGCGACGGCCCGATGGCGGTCGCCGAAGGCATCGAAGCGGTGCGCGGCAAATCGGCCTGGTGGAACAGTGCCCACACCGTCCACAGCGCCAGCGCTGAAGGGCCGTGGGTCAATGGCGACCAGTTCAGCGTGCGCTACCTGATGGATGTGACCGTCAACGCCACGGGTGACCGCATCCAGATGGATGAAATCGCCCTCTACACCATCGAAGACGGCGAGATCATCGAGGAACGCTTTTTCTATTGATGGACGCCGCTTGCCGCCAATTTGCCCACAGCCGGCTTTTGAAGCACTGTGTCGCCATGATATTAAATCCGGCCGGCAGAACAGGTTTGCAAGCATGAGAACACTCGCATGGGCAGCGTGCTTCCTGCTGGCGCTGGCGCCTGGTCCTGCTGTTGCAGAAACCGCTGCAATAAACGGCGTTTCGCTGCATTACACCGTCCGCGGGCAGGGCGAGCCATTGCTGTTGCTGCACGGCTTTGGCTCGTGTGCGGCTGCTTGGGACAGCATCGCAAGAGAACTGGCCAAGGCGCACCGGGTGATCACCTTGGATGCACGCGGACACGGGCAGTCCACCAACCCCACCGGTGTTTTCAGTCACGCAGCGGCTGCCGAGGATGTGCATGCCCTGATGGACCAATTGGGCATAAAGACGGCGCGCGCCATAGGCTTCAGCAGCGGCGGCATGACCTTGCTGCATCTGGCGACACGCCACCCTGATCGCGTATCCAAAATGGTTGTCATCGGTGCCACGACCCATTTCCCGGACCAGGCGCGCGCCATCATGCAAACCTCGACGGTAGACACTGTGCCGCCGGAGGTTGTGGCTGAATTTCGTCAATGCGCCAGCCGGGGCGAGGAGCAGGTGCGGTCATTGCTGGGGCAGTTCCGCGCTCTGGGCTTCAGCCAGGATGACATGAATTTTCAGCCTGCTGGCCTGGCGAAAATCAAGGCCCGCACGTTGATCGTGCATGGTGATCGCGATCCGTTCTTCCCGGTCGCAATTCCGGTCAGCCTGTATCAGTCGA
>NZ_JANPML010000317.1:0-3392 GCF_031422795.1 Sandarakinorhabdus sp. | reverse complement strand
GGTACCGGAAACGCCGATCATCGCATCGCCTTCGAAATTGCCGACCCACACCGCCACGGTGAATCGCCTTGAAAAACCGATGCACCAATTGTCGCGCATGGCCTTTGAAGTGCCGGTCTTTACCGCCGCCGGGAAGGGCAGCGACAGGCCGGATTCCTCGCCGAAACTGGCGCTGCGCGCGGCGGTATCGGCCAGCAAATCGCGGATGATCGCGGCGGCGGCAACGTCGATGATCCTGCCGGTTTCCGGTTTCCCATTGGGATCCAGCGTCAACGGCCCACTCAGCCCGCCCAGCGCCAATGTGCGAAAGGCCGCGGCCTGTTCGAGCAGCGTCACCTCGGCCGATCCCAGTGCGAGAGAGAAGCCGTAATAATCCCCCGGCCGGTCGATACCGCGATAGCCGACGTCGAACAGGCGCTGCCGGAACGGCTCCACCCCGGTGAGCAGCAGCGCCCGCACTGCCGGCACGTTCAGGCTGTTGCCCAGCGCCGTACGTACCGACACCGCGCCGCGAAAGCCGCGATCATAATTTTGCGGGATATACAGCCCGGTGGCGGTCTCCAGATCGACGGGCGAATCGTCCAGCAACGATGCCGCCGTCAGCAGCCGCCGTTCCAGCGCCAGCGCATAAAGCTGGGGTTTTAGTGTCGATCCGGCCTGGCGCGGCGCGGTGACACCATCGACGGCGGCGGCCCGGCTGGCGGCGCCGGCGCTGCCCACCCAGGCCAGTATGCGCCCGGTGTCATTGTCCACCACGACTGCGGCTGCGTCGCGGACATTGCGGGCGCTGAGCGCCGCCAGTTGCCGATCGAGCGCGGCGCGCACCAACCGCTGCACATCGGCATCGATGCTGCTGCGCAACGTCCCGCGCGTGCCTTGTGGCAGCAGCCGATCCGCCAGATGCGGGGCGAGATCGCTGGATTCCACCCGCTGGCGCGGCCCCAGCAGCCGCGCCGTGGCCAGTGTGATGGCGGCGCAATCAACATCGGGCGCGGCCCGGCACGCCCGGTTCAACACAGCTTCGGCAGGCGCAGACGGACGGCGGGCCAGCGCCACCAGCACGGCGTTTTCCGCCGGCTCCAGCGTTGCCGCCGGTCGTCCGGCGAGCAGGCGGGCAGCGGCATCCACGCCCACCACGTCGCCGCGCAACGGCAGCAGGTTAAGCCAGGCCTCAACGATCTGCGCCTTGCTCCACCGGGCTTCCAGCGCGCGGGCGGCGCGCATCTGGGCCAGCTTGTCGAGTGCGCCGCGCTGGCCGGCGCGGGCCAGACCGGGATCGATCAGCGCCGCCACCTGCATGGAAATGGTCGACGCGCCGCGGCCGCCGTTGCCCGTCATTCGGTCCCGCGCTGCGCCGGCGACGGCCCGCCAGTCGATTCCGCCGTGCTGCCAGAAGCGCTTGTCTTCCGCCGCCACCAGACGCTGCACCAGATCCGGGCTGATGGCGGCGAGTGGCAGCCAATCGAGCCGGCGGGTGTCAGGATCGGTGCGGCGGCGGGCCAGTTCGCGGCCCTGCCGGTCGAGCAGGATGGCCTCGCTGCCCGGTTGTGCCACCAGCGTGGCAAAGGCCGGCACCGGCGCCGGCTGCGTGCGCCAGACCAGCAAACCCAGCAGCACCAGCAGCGCCAAAGGCAAAGCGCGGGCCCGCCGCAAATTGTCCTTCATCGTGCGTCGGCAACCACCAGCGTGCTGCCGGGCAGGAGCGCGTTGATGTCAGGTGCATACATTGCTTCGGCGCGGGCGGGCGGCAGGGCAAAGCGGCCGCTGCTGCCCAGCCGGATGCGATATTCGATGGTGGCGGGCGCGGCACCCAGTTGCTGCCAATAGGCGCGGTAGACGCCGGTGCGACGCTCCACCCAGTCGGGTGTTTGGCCGGCGCTTGCGTCGCCTTCGGCCAGGATTTCGGAACGGCCTGCCAGCCCGCCGCCCAATATGGTCGCGCCGGCCGGCACCGGATCGCTGAGCGCCACCCAGGCGGTTTGCGCCCGCGCTTGCAGCGTGATGCGGATCGTCAGCACATCGCCCCGGCTCCAGCGGCCCGGCACGGCCTGGCGGACGGGGATGATCTGCCGGCGCAGGCTGAGGCCATTGGCGATGGGCTTGGTGGCCGGCACCGCGGCGCTGATCGCAACCATGGCCCAGGGCTGGCCGCTGCCAGCGTGGCTGATACTGAGCGGCGCGCTGGCGGCGGGCATACGGACGGGCGCAGGATCGGGCCATGTCGCCACCTGCTGCGCCGTTCCCAATGCAACCATTGTGCATCCGGTCACCGCGCCCCTCTCGAATTGCGCTGCAAATCCAGTCAGCGCCAGCCGGCCGAGCGCATTGGCCGGCGTCGTGTCCCAATGGCCGCGCTGCTGCTGTTGCATCAGGGCGCGGGCGAGGCGGGGGGCGTCAGCGGCCCAGGCCGGATCGGTATTGGCCACCAGCAGCAGGCGGGCCAGTGCCGCATCGCGCCCGCTCATCAGGCTCCAGTCGTCAGCCGGACCGGTAAATCGCATCACCGTGCCGCGATCATCGAGGCGGGCACGCAGCCGGGCCAGCGTCTGCGCTGCGGCGGGGCCATTGCCGCTGGCCAGCTGCACAGCGCGCCAATCGAGCAGTGCCGCTGGCCCCCACTGGTCGGGCGTGGCGTTGAAGCCGGCAAGCATGCGGCCCACCGCTTCGCCCCCGACCTCCTCAATTTCCGCTAGGGCGGCCAGCGCTGCCAAACGGTCGCCTTCAACGCGGCCTTCGGCGACCGGGCGCAGGCCTGCGAGCATCCGCGCCTTTTCGGCGGCAGGCAGCGGCCAGCCGGAGAGGCGGGACAGCCGGAGAGCATAGGATGTGAGGTCGACATTGCCGTTCAGCCCGCCGCGGGGGAAGAAGCGCAGCAGGCCGCGCCCGTCCATCCACGCGCCGATGCCGGCGACCTCGCGATCCCACATGGCGCGGTTACCCAAGGCGACGGCCTTCGACAACCTTTGTTCGATGCAATCATAGGGATAGGCGGCCATATAGGCCTGCATTGCCGACAGATTGCCGCCCAGCGACGGCGACAGCGCCACCGTGACAAAGGCCGTTCCCGGCAACGCACCAACCGGCATCACGATGGGCAGGCCAGCACGGGTGAGCGCGGCCGTGATGACGGCGGACGGCACGGCAGGCTCGACGATCTGCTCCACCTGAACGGCATCGGCCGCGCCGCCACCGCTGGCGGCAAGTTTCCACGTCAGCGTGCCGGCGGCCGGCGCGGTGGCGGCAAAGGCGATGGTCTGCGCGGCGCCAGCAGCCAGGGTGATGGGTCTGGCCGGCCAGCGGGTGTTGCCGGCGCTGGCGTTGATGGTGACAGGGAGGCTGCGCGCCGTGGTGTTGCGTACTACAATTGTCGCCACATAGGTGTCGCCAGAGCG
>NZ_JANPML010000316.1:0-2440 GCF_031422795.1 Sandarakinorhabdus sp. | reverse complement strand
GCCAGCCGCCGCCACATCTTCACCGGCTGGAACGTGCCGGAACTTACCCAAATGGCGCTGCCGCCCTGCCACATGACCTACCAATATTTCGTTGCTGATGGTCGCCTTTCCGGCATCCTCTATCAGCGCAGTTGCGATCTGGGCCTGGGCTTTCCGTTCAACATCTTCGAAGCCGCCGTGCTGATCCGCATGCTGGCGCAGCAATGCGGGCTGGAACCGGGGGTGCTCACCTGGATGGGGGCGGATTGTCACCTCTATGCCAATCACGAACATCTGGTGACGGAACAGCTCAGCCGCACACCACGCGCCTTCCCGCGCCTCGATTTCGCCCGCCAGCCAGACGATCTGTTCTCCTACCGGTTGGAAGATTTCCTGATTACCGGCTACGATCCACATCCGCACATCGCCGCGCCGGTGGCCGTATGACTCTGGACATCACCATGGTCGTCGCCCGCGCCCGAAACGGCGTGATCGGCAAGGATGGCGCGATGCCCTGGCGCCTGCCGGCTGACCTCAAACGCTTCAAGGCGATCACCGTTGGCAAGCCGGTCGTGATGGGCCGCAAGACGTTTGAATCGATCGGCAAGCCCCTGCCCGGCCGCCAGAATATCGTGCTGACCCGCCAGCCGGGCTGGACGGCGGAGGGCGTGACGGTCGTGCCCAATCTGGCCGAAGCCATTGCCGCCGCCGGGCTTGATCCGCGTATCCGCGGCCACATCATGATCATCGGCGGCGCCGAGATTTACGCCCTGGCCCTACCCATCGCCACGCGCGTGGAATTGACCGAGGTTGATGCCGAACCGGAGGGTGACACGTTTTTGCCGGCCTTCGATCCGGCGCGCTGGGAAGAAATCGGACGGGAAACGCATCCCGCCGACGATGAGCGGCCGGGCTACAGCTTCATCACGCTGGAACGGCGATAAGCAGGACAAGTCTTGGAGGGACAGACATGAAGAAATTGCTTTGGGGAACCACGGCACTGGTCGGGCTGGCGGCGGTGGGTTTCTTCGGCTTCGTCCCCGGCATCGCCGAACGCGCCATGAACCGCTGGACCGGCGCGACCTGGCCGGTCGGCACACCCGCCGCGACACTGCACACGCGGCTGACGGTGATCGATCTGCATTCCGATACCTTGATGTGGCAGCGCGATCTGCTGTCGGAAACCACGCAGGGCCATGTCGATCTGACTCGGCTGGAAACCGGCAATGTCGCGCTGCAGGTGTTTTCCAGCGTGACCAAGACGCCGCGCGGCCAGAATTACGAAAGCAACAGCGGCGACACCGACAATATCACCCCGCTGGTGATCGGCCAGTTGCAGCCCACCCGCACCTGGTTCAGCCTGCTGGAACGATCCTTGTGGCACGCACAGAAACTGCACGACGCCGCCGGGCGCGCCAATGGGCGCCTGCGCATCGTGAAAACGCCGACTGACCTTGCCAGCGTGCTGGCCGACCGGGCGGCTGGCAGGAAAGTCACTGGCGCTCTGCTCTCCACCGAAGGCGCGCAGAATCTGGAAGGTGACATCAAGAATCTGGCGCGCCTGCACGCCGCCGGCTTTCGCATGATCGGGCTGGTGCATTTCTTTGACAATGATGTGGGCGGATCGATGCACGGCGAGGCCAAGGGCGGGCTCACCCCGCTGGGGGCCGCCGTGGTGAAAGCAGCCGAAGCGCGCGGCATGGTGATCGATCTGGCGCACAGCAGTGCCGCCACCTTTACCGATGTGATGGCGCTGGCCACCCGGCCGGTCGTCATCTCTCACGGCGGGGTGAAGGGCACCTGCGATACGCCGCGCAACCTGACCGATGATCAATTGCGCCTGCTCAAGGCCAATGGCGGGATGATCGGCATCGGTTACTGGGATGCCGCCGTGTGCGAACCGACCCCGCAGGCCACCGCCAAGGCCATCCTGCACACGATCACGGTGGCCGGCATCGATCATGTCGGGCTGGGCAGCGATTATGACGGTGGCACCACGGTGGGATTCGATACCGCACATCTGGATGCCGTCACCCAGGCGCTGCTGGATGCGGGGCTGAACGAGGCCGACATCGCAAAAGTGATGGGCGGCAATGCGGCACGGCTGCTTGCCGCCGGCCTCGCGCCCCGTTAAGCCCGCCCGCATGGACCTGATCGCATGGATGTGATTTCCGGGGGCGCCGCCCTGCCCGGCCACTTGCGTGGCGGCATCGTGGCGCTGGGCAATTTCGATGGATTTCACGCCGGCCACCAGGCGGTGGTGGGCGCCGCGCGGGATTGGGCGAGGCTGCTGGGCCGGCCGGCGCTGGTGGCCAGTTTCGATCCGCACCCGGCGCGGCTGTTCCAGCCCGATGTGCCGCCGTTTTCGCTGTCCACCATCGAACAGCGCGGCGAATGGCTGGGCGCGTTCGGCATGGATGGCGCGGTGGTGATGCCGTTCACCCGGGCGTTGGCGGCATTG
>NZ_JANPML010000315.1:0-9037 GCF_031422795.1 Sandarakinorhabdus sp. | reverse complement strand
GCCGTGCAGTTCATCCGCGATCCCTATATCAACCTCGACAAGCAGATTGCCGACGGTTTCGATTTCAGCCTGAACATGGCGTTTGATTGGGGCAAGCTCGGCGATTTCCGCCTCAATGTCGAAGCCACTTATCTGATGACGCTGGATGTGGAGCGCAACGAACTGCTGAACTCGCTGGCCGGCAACAACAACAGCGCCTTTGGCACCGATTTCACCATCCTGCAGGTCAATCGCGTGCAGCTGGATGGCAATCCGCGCTGGCGCGCCAGCACCACCTGGGGCTGGACCCTTGGCGATTTCGGCCTGGGCGGTTCGGTGCGCTATATCGCCGGTTTCACCGACACCAACGCCGATATCACGGTGAACGGGCAAACCCAGTTCTGGCAGGTCAAGGAAGATTGGCGGGTGAACATGTTTGCCGATTATCGCCTGCCCATCAACAAGGGCCAGAATGTGCGGCTGCGGCTGGGCATGAACAACGTGTTGAACACGCTGCCGCCGCTGGTTGATGAATCGCTGGGCTATCGCCCGGACTATCACCAGCTGAAAGGCCGCGAATTCTACGTGCAGCTGCGCGGCACTTTCTGATGAAGGGGATTGGCTGATGCGGACTTCGGTCGGCCTGCTTGCTGCCGCGATGGCCGCTGCTCCGCTGGCTGCGGCCCAGCCCGACGTTGATGCCCTGATCCGCGACTTTGCCGGGCAGCCGGTGCAGCAGCGGGTGCCGTTGGCCGGGATCGCGCAGGTGCCGGCGGTGCTGGCTGCCGCCGGTGTCAGCCGCTTTGAAGTGGCGGGTTGGGGCGGGGCGCCGATCCCGGTCTGGGTGCTGCGCCCGGCCACTGCCAAGGCCGATGCGCCGGTGATGTTCGTCATGCACGGCGTGGGCCGCGATGCCGATCGCTATGTCGCTGAATGGGTGGACATGGCGACCCGCGAAGGCCTGATCGTGGTGGTGCCGGAATTTACCAAGGGCGGTTTCCCGACCAACGACAATTACAGTTATGGCGCGATGTTTGCCGTCGATGGCAGCCTGCGGCCACGTTCGGCGTGGAGCTATTCATCGATCGACATCATCTTTGATCGGCTGGTGGCGCGCGAGAAACTGACAGCGAAAACCTATGTGCTGTTCGGCCATTCGGCGGGCGCACAGTTCGTCCACCGCTTTGTCATGCTCGGCTTTGGCCGCAAGATGAGCCGGGCGATTGCGGCCAACAGCGGCAGCTATACCTGGCCCAGCGGCAGCAACCGCTGGCCGTTTGGCGTGGGCAATCTGCCGCCCGGCCTGTGGCAGCCTGAACGGGCATTCGCGTCGCCGATGCTGATCATGCAGGGCACCGCCGACAATGATCCCAATTATCCCAGCCTGCCGCGCCAGCCCGAAGCCATGGCGCAGGGCCCGCACCGGCTGGCGCGCGGCATCGCCTTTTATGCCGCCGCGCAAGGTTCCGCAAAACAGGCCGGCGTGCGTTTCGGCTGGAGCTGCGCGCTGGTGCCTGACGTGGGCCACGACAATGGCGGCATGGCACCTTATGCCATCCGGCTGCTGCGCGCCAATGGAACCAACGGGGGGCCGTTGCCCACCGGCGGCGAATGCCTGATGCAGGCAAAGATCCCGCGCTGAAATATTTTCGCAATATTCAGGAATGCGAAAGCCAGCGGGTGCGAAAGAACGGCCATAACCCTGTGAAAGGCGCTGCCTGTGTCACTCTCCCGTTCTGCCCTGCTGCTGCTGGCTGCCACGCTGGCGGGCTGCGCCTATCCTGATTACGCGTCGGGCGTCGCGCCAAGCTATCCATCGGGCTATCAGCCGGTGATGGGCGGTTATGCCACCGATTGGCCAGCGCAACCCGGCGCGCAGTGGGGCCCGGAAGACGTGCCCAGCATCGACGTGTTCCGCCAACCGCTGAACGGCTATGGCCGCTGGCTGCAATCGCCGCAGTGGGGCCTGGTGTTCGTGCCCAATGTGCAGAACAATTGGCGCCCCTATCAGAACGGGCAATGGCTGGAAAACCGCTTCTGGCTGTCGGCTGACCCCTGGGGCTGGGCCACCGATCATTATGGCCGCTGGGGTTTTGACCAAGCCGTGGGCTGGGTGTGGGTGCCCGATGTGACCTGGGGGCCAAGCTGGGTCGCCTGGCGCGAAGCCGATGATGTGGTGGGCTGGGCGCCAATCCCGCCGCGCGTCAGCTGGAACGTCGGTTTCGGTTTTGGTTCCGGATTCGGATACGACAATTTCAACAGCTGGTATGGCCCGTCGTGGGTGTGGGTGCCGCGCGGCAATCTGTATGCGCGCGGCTTTGGCGGCCGCATCTATCCGTGGAACACCGGCAACAACTGGTGGGGCCGCAGCCGCTGGCAGCACGCGCCATACTGGGGCTGGAACCAGCCGTGGGATCGCAGCTGGGGCTGGCGCGCGCCGGGCTATGGCGGCAATCGCGGCTGGAACGGCAATCAAGGCTGGAATGGGGGCTGGAACAATGGCCGCCGTGGAACTGATTGGCGCAATGATGGCCGGCGCGATGATGATCGGCGCTGGGACAACCGGGGCGACGGCTGGCGTGGTGATCCGCGCCGCGGCCAGCCCGGCAGCGTGGGCGATCGCATCGGCCGCGATCTGGGCGGCCAGCCGCAGCCCGGCTGGAACGGCAACCAACCGCGCGGCGGCTGGAACCGCGACGGCCAGCGCCGCGATGGCGTGCAGCCGGGCGTTCCCGGCGGCTGGAATCGCGGCGACGGCCGCCCACCGCGCGTCGCGAACGAAAATCGCGGCGACGGGAACGGCTGGAATGGCCGGCGCGGCGATGGTCAGCAGCGAGGGGAACCGCGCGGCGGAATTTCCGATCGCGTGGCTGGCGGCATGAGCCCGCCACCGCCGGAACGCCAAGGCCGGATGGGCGGCGACGGGCCACAACGCCAGGTCGCCCAATCCCGGCCCGAACCCCAGTCCCGGCCCGAACCCCAGCCCCGGCCCGAACCACGCCCGCAGCAAAGCTATGAACCGCGCCCAGAGTCGCGGCCAGAACCGCGCGGCGACGGCGGCCAGCGCGGCAACGGCCAGCAGCGCGGGTACAATGAGAACCGCGAACGACCGCAATAGATTCTAGCGGTATTGCCACCAATCAAAGGCCGCCTGCTGCCGTTCGGTAACGAACGCACGGGCGGCCGGGCCGTTCCAATCGGCGGGCGCGTCGCTGCGGCCCACCCACCAGCCCTGGCCGGGCAAACGATCTGATTCGCGCACCACCAACACCGCCAGATCCGGTTCCCCGGCGGCGCGGCCATCCACGTCGATGGCATCGAGCAGACGGCACAGGCTGCGCATCTTGGGCCGGGAAAAACGGTAGCCCAGCGCCAGCAACATTTCGGAATAAGACAAATCGCGGCCACTGCGCGCGGCTGCCACCAGCAGCGCCTTCACCTCGGGCAGATCGACAGCCATCACCATGGCAGCATCTTGCCATGGTGATGGCGCCGTGGCCACCGGCCGGCGAGGGCCTGCCGGCCGGTGGCTCCCCAACTCAGACGCGCGGCGGGCCCGGCGGCAGTTGCGGCGGCGCGGGCGGCTCTGGCGGCATTTGCGGCTCAGGCGGGGGCGGCGCAGGCGGAGCCGGCGGTACCGGCGCCGTGCTGTTGGTTGGGGTTTCAGGCGGGGCTTCGGGCGGGGGGGGCGGCTTTCCGGGTTCCGCCGCAGCCGGCATTGCAAAAGCCAGCAATAAAGGTGCCAGCATCAGGACATGGGCAGATTTCATCACGCAACTCCTTGACGTTGTTGGTGTCAGTTGTTGCCCCCACCCCTGTTGGCGGGTCTGGCCGATACGGCTGCGGGGGGCAACGGCATCGACCAGTGGCGCCATATGACCCCGCCAAAATGAACCTCAGCTTTCAATCCGGATGGCAGCGGGACGGGCCGAGGCCTTGGGCGGGACGAAGCGTGTTTTGTGAAACCACGCGCCCTGCCGGCACCGCCAAAGCGGCGAATCGACCGCCACAGATCGCAGCGCTGCGGATGACAGGAGGTTTGGGGCCTGCTAACGCAAAGCCCATGACCGTATATCTTCACGAAGGCGACCTGCCTGCCGACATCCTTGCCCCCGGCCCGGTGGCGGTGGACAGCGAGACCATGGGCCTCAATCCGCACCGCGACCGGCTGTGCCTGCTGCAGATCAGCGATGGCGGCGGCGATGAACATCTGGTGCGCTTTGCCCCCGGCCAGTATGACGCGCCCAACCTGAAGGCGGTGCTGGCCGATCCGGCGCGGCTGAAGCTGATGCACTTCGCCCGGTTTGACGTGGCGGTGATCCACCAGTTTCTGGGCGTATGGGCAACGCCGGTGTTCTGCACCAAGATCGCATCGAAACTGGTGCGCACCTACACCGATCGCCATGGCCTGAAGGATCTGCTTAAGGAAACGCTGGGCGTGGAAATCTCCAAGCAGCAGCAGTCCAGCGACTGGGGCGCGTCTGAGCTTTCAGATGCGCAGAAGGAATATGCCGCCAGCGATGTGCGCTATCTGCACCGCGCCCACGCCGTGTTGACGCAGCGACTGGCCCGCGAAGGCCGCACCCAACTTGCAGGCGCCTGTTTCGATTTCCTCGCCGCCCGCGCCGAACTGGATCTGGTCGGCTGGGCCGAGCAGGATATCTTCGCGCACCTGTGATCGATTGATCGAACGCACCCGCACTGTGGCCACCACGCCCCTTTCCCGCCCACTTTCGCGGCGTCAACAGGCTGCTTTGCCCGGCAGCGGGCATGATCGGCGCATGACGGTGCTGAAAGTGGCGCTGCCGGCGGCGGCTTTCCTGATCGGCATGACCATATTGGTGTGGCCCTTGCTCAATGCGCAGGAATTTTCCTTCCTGCTGGCCAAGGATCAGGTGGCCCTGTCCCAGGAACGGCTGCGGGTGAACCGCGCCGAATATCGCGGCAAGACGGCGGGCGGCGAAGCCTTCTCGATCTCGGCGGGCAGTGCCGTGCAGCGCAGCAGCGCCGAACCAGTGGTGGTGCTTACAGGCCTCGCCGCCCGGCTGGAGGGCAAGGACGGCCCGGCCACGGTCGCCGCCCCATCAGGCCGCTATTTCATCGAGGAAGACCGGCTGGAAGTCGCCGGCCCGGTGCAGCTGCGCTCAGACGGCGGCTATGTCGTGGATGCCGATACGGTGGCCATTGATCTGAAACGCCGCACGGTGAAAACCGATGCGCCGGTATCCGGCCGGGTACCGATCGGCAGTTTCCGCAGCAACCGCATGACCGGTGATCTCGCCGGCAAGCGGGTCAGCCTGATCGGCAATGTTCACTTGCGCATCACACAGCGCGGCGGCAGAGGATGAACATGCGCCTGCCTTTCCTGATCATGATGCTGTTCGCCAGCCCGGTGGCGGCCCAACGCTTTGACAGCAACGCCCCCATCGATGTGGACGCCGGCCGCGTCGACATCGCCGATGACGAGAATGAAGCGATTTTTTCGGGCGCCGTGGTGATCCGCCAAGGCAGCATGACCCTGAACGCCGATCGCGTGCGCATCCGTTATGCCAAGGATGGTGCAGGCAATCCGCAGGTGCAGCGGCTCGATGCGCTGGGCAATGTGCGGCTGCGTCAGGATACGATGCGCGCCACGTCGAACAGCGGCATTTACGATGTGAATGGCAAGCTGGTCACGCTGATCGGCAATGTGAAGCTGGATCGCGGCACCGATCATCTGGAAGGCGCGCGCGTGGTGTGGAACCTTGCCAATCGCACCACCAGTTTTGATGCCCGTTCGCCCAGCAACCCCGGCGGCCGCGTCACCGGCCGCTTCACGGTTCCTCAGAAAAAGCCGTAATCCGCGCGATGGCGGCGCGCACCAGATCGGGGCGCTCCAACGGCAGGAAGTGGCTGGTGCCGGGGATGCGTTCGGCCGAAATGCACTGCGGGTGAGCAGCAAAGCCGGCCAGTTCGGCATCCTGCACTGTGGATCCCTGATCCCCCGCCAGCAGGATGAACGGGCAACGGACAGCGGCCAGCGCCGGTTCGACGCCCGGCGACACGGCCCGGAAAGTTGCCGCTTCAAAGGCCGGCGCGCATGCCAGTTCGACGCCTTCATCGGTCTCCCGCAGCCCGCCGGCCAGATAGGCATCCAGATCGGCATCACTCCAACTGCGGAACACGCCGCGGCCGTGATAGGCAGCGCGCGCCTCGGCGCGGCTGGGAAACATTCCGCGCCGCCGCGCTGCCTGTTCCACCATGGCATGATCGGGCAGGATGGCACCGGCGCGAACCTGGCGCGCCACATCAAAGGGCAGCATCGGCGGATCGAGCAGCACCAGCCCGGCGATGCGATCGGGGCGCATCGCCGCCGCCAGCAACGACACGGTCGCCCCCATCGAATGCCCGGCCAGAATCCACCGGCTGCCGGCTTCGATCACGTCGAGCAGCCGGCCCAGATCGGCGGCGAAATCATCCCAACTGGTCAAATGGGACGGATCACGATCCAACCCGGTAAAACCGTGGCCGCGTGCATCGCTGGCCGTGATGGCAAAGCGATCCGCCAGCGGCGCCAGCACAGCGGCATAAAGCTGGGCATTCATGCCGGTGGCGTGGGCAAAATGCAGGCGCTGGCCAGCACCCGCCTGTAACGCCGAAACCGGCCCGGACGTGGAAATGGTGATGCGGTTCATGTCACCCTCGATAGCAGGCGCGGGCGGTTCAGCCAGCGCGCCCTTTTGCCAGCCAGCGCGACAGGATCGCGCTGTTCTTCGCTTGGCTGGCGGCGTCCCGCGCTTGCGCTGCTGTCATGATTGCCTGATCCAGCACCGTATCGATCGGGCTGGGTGGGCGCGTCGCCGGCAGGCTGGCGCACAATTTCACGATCATGCTGCGGGCCAGCGCGGCGTTGCCGTGCATCACCGCCATGATGTCGGTGACGTCAACATCCGCCCCGTCATGCCAGCAATCGAAATCGGTCACCATGGCGACCAGCGCGTACGGCAACTCCGCCTCGCGGGCCAATTTGGCTTCCGGCATCGCCGTCATGCCGACCAGATCGCAGCCCCAGGCCTGGTGCAACCGGCTTTCGGCGCGGGTGGAAAAGGCCGGGCCTTCCATCGCCAGATAGGTGGCGCCGCGGTGCAGCGTGCCGCCAGCTGCCGCCACGGCATCGGCCGCCAACGCCGACAAGCGCGGGCAGACCGGATCGGCCATCGGCACATGCGCGACCAGACCGGTTTCAAAGAAGCTCGAAGGCCGGCCCTTGGTGCGATCGATGAACTGATCGACCACGACGAAATCGCCCGGCGCCATCGCCGCATTCAGCGATCCGACCGCCGATACCGCAACAAGATCAGTGCAGCCCAGCCGTTTCAGCGCGTCGATGTTGGCGCGCACGTTCAATTGGTGCGGCGGAATCCGATGCCCGCGGCCATGGCGCGGCAGGAAGCAGATTTCGACGCCAGCAATCCGCCCGGTCAGAATCGCATCAGACGGTTCGCCCCACGGGCTCTCCACCGCCACCCAGCGCCCGTCTTCCAAGCCATCAATGGCATAAAGGCCAGAGCCGCCGACGATACCCAGCTTCCAGGTCACAGGCTGGCCCGCCGCGCGTCGATGGGCCAACGCTCCAGATTGCCATCTTCGTCGGCCACGAACAGCGCGTCGTGCAAGGCGATGGTCGGATCGACATGGCCCTGTTGCAGCCACACCAGATCGCCTTCGCTTGCCCCGTTCGGCGGAATGATCGCGCCATGCTCATCGCCGGCCGGGCGATAGGCGCTGCCCGGCGGAAGCACGACCCGGCTAGCAGGCCCATTGGGGTGCAGCGCCTTGTGGCCGGCATCGATGGTGACATGGCTGGCATGGTTGGCCGAAACCACACTTGCCGCCACAAACAGCGCTGGCGCGAACGGCAGATCACCCAGATCGCCATATTCCACGTCCATCACGGCATAGCTGCCCGGCTGAATCTCGGTATAGACGCCGGCCGCCAGATCCAGCGCCGCCGTGCCGGTGCCGCCGCCGGTTACCTGTTCCGGCGCCAGGCCCGCTGCCTGCAATTGCGCCACCAGCGCCGCCAATCGCACCGTCCAATCGGCATGCGCCGCCGCGCGCTGCGCCGGCGGCAGATGCTGATGATGGCCGCAATAGGCCTGGATGCCGGCATAGCGCAGGCCCTGTTGGGCCACGATGCTGGCCGCCAGCGCCGCCACGTCCGCAGGCGCCACCCCGGCCCGGCCCATGCCCGGATCAACATCAACATAGGCATCCAGCACCACGCCGGCCGCCAGCGCTGCCGTGCCCCCTTGCTGGGCCTGCGCCGCGCTGTCCATCACCGCGCCCACCCGCGTGCGCCCAGCCAGCGCCGCCAACCGCGCCCAGCCCCACGGCGGCACCGGCGCTGTCACCAGCACATCGCCAATCCCGGCATGCACATAGGTTTCGGCCTCGCCCACCGTCTGGCAGCACAAGCCTACCGCACCCATTTCGATCTGCAGCCGGCCCAGCGTGCTGCACTTGTGCATCTTGCCGTGCGCCCGCAGCCGCACGCCCCCAGCATCACCTGCGCCGGTGCAGGCGGCCTGCATGGCGGCCAGGTTGGCCTCCATCGCGGCGCGGCGCACAACCAGCGCCGGCGTGATCGGCGGCTTCACTCTGGCAAGAAAGTCTGAAAGTGCCTGCATGGCCCCCACCGCATCGTTCACCTTGTCTTGCCGTTCCCGGGGGATTGAGTCAAAAGCACCGTGCTGCGCGAATATTACGGAGTCTTCATGTCGGTGCAACCTGTGGTGATCATCACCGGCGCTTCTTCCGGAGTCGGCCTGTGGGCGGCCAAATCGCTGAGCGACCGGGGCTGGCTGGTGATCATGGCCTGCCGCGATCTCGCCAAGGCCGAACGCGTGGCGGCAGAAACTGGCATCGCGCCCGAAAATCGTCGCCTGCTGCACATCGATCTGGGCGATCAGGCCAGCGTGCGCCGCTTTGCCGATGAATTCCATGGCATGGGCCTGGCGCTCGATGCGCTGCTGCTCAACGCCGCCGTCTATCTGCCGCGCCTCGAAACGCCGATGCG
>NZ_JANPML010000314.1:0-6841 GCF_031422795.1 Sandarakinorhabdus sp. | reverse complement strand
AACCTGCTCAAGCCCTTGTTCGAGGGCAAACGCATCGGCCCCGTCGCGCGCCAGCAGCACATGCGGGCTGTTGTCCAGCACGGCCCGCGCCAGTTGCACCGGATTGCGCGTCCGGGTGACCCCGGCGACCGCGCCGGCCTTGCGGCTGGCACCATCCATTACGGCCGCATCCAGCTCGGTGCGGCCTTCGGCGGTGAATACTGCGCCGCGCCCGGCGTTGAACAGCGGGTGATCTTCGAGGCTGGCGACGGCGGCGACCACGGCATCGACGGCACTGCCACCATCGCGCAGCACGTTTTTGCCCGCAGCGAGAGCCGCCACGAGCCCGGCGCGACATTCGGCTTCTGGCCCTGGCAGAGTCTCAGGCGACAGCCGTCCGCAGCCACCGTGGACGATCAGCGACCAGGCAGGGATTTCAGACATGGTTTACCGTAAGGGATGGTAGCAGCGGGCAGATTTGAACTGCCGACCTCCGGGTTATGAATCCGGCGCTCTCACCAACTGAGCTACGCTGCCACAGGCGTTTGGGAGGCGCTGCTATAGTGGCGCCTCCAAACTGGGTCAACCGCCTTTCAGGCGGGCCGGTCCACTGGGTTTCAGAAACTGTAGACCAGCGTGGCGCGCGTGACGGTATCGCTGTTCTCGCGGCCGGCCGGCGGGTTGCTTTCATTGTTGTACTGGAACGAAAACCGCGCCGACAGTCGGCTGTTCAGCTTGGCGGTCAACTGCGACAGTGCCAGCAGCGAATTGTTGCTGTCGTCATAATAATAGGTCGCGGTCTGGGTGAAGGTCATCACGTCGTTGATCAGCCAGTTGGCATTGAACCCGGCACGAGCCGCCACGCTGTTATCGGCAAATCCGGTGATGAACCGGGTCTGGCGCAGGGCCGGGCCGCCATCGATGGCGATTGTCAGGCGCGGGCTGTCGACCAGGCGATAACCAATGCCCACAGCTTCGGTAAAGCGACTGGTGAAGCCGGTGAACTTGTCCCGCTCCCAGCTCAAAGCCAGCAGGACATAGGCACGGCTGCTGAACTTCCAATTGCCTTCATAGCCGGCGAAATAACGTTCGCGTGAGGCCACGCCATTGTTTTCCTGATAATCCACGATACCGCGCAGCGCATGTTTCCACTGGCGGCTTTCCTTTGACAGGTTCACGCCGATGGCCAGGCCGCGGTTTTCGGTGTTGCCGGTCGAAATGAAACCGCCCGCTTCGCCCTGGCCGGCCCAGCCTTCCAGGAAGCTTTGTGCAGCCAGTTTCTCTTCGCTGGCCTTGGCAGCAGTGGCATTGATCCCGGCAACCTTGGCATCGATTTCGGCAGCGCTGGCCGGATTGGTTTTTTTCGCGATGTCAGCGATGACCGCAAGATTGGCCGGGTTGGTCGCTGCCGATTCGATCATGGCATCTACTGCAGCCGGGATCGGATCAGCCAAAGCCGGGGAGGACGCCAACAGGGCAACAAGGGGAAGCAAGCGGCGCATGATCATGGGTCCTTCTCAGGCAGACAGGCTTGGATTCTCGGTCGGATAGCAAATGCGGTCAAGCCAACAGGGGTAGGGATGTTTCGGGGATGGGATTTACACCGCAGTTGTTGCAAAGAAGTGGCATGACCCTCACTGCCAACATCACACCGATTCCGCTCTCGCTGGTCAACAGCGACCTTGCCGCAGCTGCCGCCGGCTTTGGCGATGCCTTTGCCCGCACCGGCTTTGCCGTGGTGTCTGATCATGGCATCGATCAGGGCCTGATTACCCGAGCCAATGCCGCCACCAAGGCGTTCTTTGCGCTGCCCGAAGCCGTGAAGCGGGCCTATGTCGTGCCCGGCGGTGGCGGCCAGCGCGGGCTGACGCCGTTTGGTGTTGAAGCCGCCAAGGGCCACGCCAAGGCCGATCTGAAGGAATTCTGGCATGTCGGTCGTGAATTGCCGGCTGGGCACGCCTATGCAGGTGTGATGCCGCCCAATTTGTGGCCCGCGGAGGTGCCGGAGTTTGAGGCCGCTCTCGGTGCGTTGTTTGATGCGCTCGATTCCACGGGCGGGACGTTGCTGCGCGCGATTGCCGTGCATCTGGGCCTTGCCCCTGATTTCTTCGTTGATCCGGTGCGCGACGGCAATTCGATCCTGCGGCTGCTGCATTATCCGCCTGTGCCACCAGAGACAGCTGGCGCCATCCGCGCCGGGGCGCACGAGGATATCAACGTCATCACCCTGCTGCTGGGTGCCGAGGAAGCCGGGCTGCAACTGCTTGGCAAGGATGGCGAGTGGCGCTTCATCGATGCGCCGCCCGGCAGCCTGGTGTGCAATGTGGGCGATATGCTGCAACGGCTGACCGGCCACCGGCTGCCATCAACCACCCACCGCGTCGTCAATCCGGCGCCGGAACGCATGGGCGTGGCGCGCTATTCTACGCCGTTTTTCCTGCATTTCCGGCCGGATTATCTGATCACGGCGCTGCCCGGCGGCCCCCGCGAAGAGCCGCCGATCACCGCCAACGACTATTTGCTGGAACGGCTGCGCGATATCAAATTGCTGTAACATCCGCGCTGCAAGAGCTTTGGGCAGGGGAATTGACATGATGATGCGCGCTTTGTTGCTGGCTGCCACGTTGGGCACCGCCGTTTCGGCTGCCCCGGTGCTTGATACGCCGGTGAAGGACAGTTGGTGGGCCGATGGCCGCGCTGCGCTGGATGCGCGGTTGAAGGTGGTGAACCGACCCAAGCGGGCAAAGAACATCATCCTGATGGTGGGTGATGGAATGGGCATTTCAACGATCACCGCCGCCCGCATCTTTGATGGCCAGCGCCCGATTGACGGCCGGACACCAGCAGCGGGCGAGGAAAACAACCTGGCCTGGGACAAGATGACCAACACCGCGTTGGTGAAAACCTACAACACCAACGCTCAAGTAGCCGACAGTGCCGGAACCGCCAGCGCCTTCAACACCGGCGTGAAAACCCGCATCGGCGTGCTGAATTTCGGCGCCGATCAGGGCCCGGAAGCCTGCAAGACCCCCGAGAAGCTGCCCCGCAAGCTGGCCGAGATCGCCCGCGCCCAAGGCATGGGGCTGGGCATTGTGACCACCACCCGCATCACTCACGCCACACCGGCGGCAGTGTATGGCCATGCGCCGAGCCGCAACTGGGAAGGGGCGGATCGTGGCTATCCGGCGGCTGACCGTGCATCGGGCTGCCCGGATCTTGCCAGCCAGCTGGTCGCCTTCAAGGGCGGTTTTGACGTGGCGCTGGGCGGCGGCGGGGCCCGGTTCCTGCCGGCCGGCAAAGGCGGCAACCGTGACGATGGCCGCAATCTGGTGGAAGAGTGGTTGAAGGCGTGGCCGCAGGGCAAATTTGTGGCCGATGCCAAGGGGCTGCGCGCGCTCGGCAACCGCGATGCTGGGCCGGTGCTGGGCCTGTTCAATGCCGATCACATCAGTTTTGAACATGATCGCAAGGATGATGCCGAACCCGGACTGCGCGAGATGGCGCGGTTTGCGCTGGCCCGCCTGCAAGACAGCGCCAAGACGCGCGGCGGCAAGGGTTATTATCTGATGATTGAAGGCGGGCGCATCGATCATGCCCACCACGCCAGCAATCCCTATCGCGCCCTTAACGAAGCGCAGATTTTCAGCGCCACGGTCGCAGATGTGCTGAAATCGGTAAATCTGGATGACACGCTGGTGCTGGTCACCGCCGATCACAGCCATGTGCTGACCATTGCCGGCTATCCGCAGCGCGGCAACGACATTTTGGGCTATATCAAGCCGGTGCGCGGCGGTGAGAGCGATGGCGCACTGAGCAAGGAAGGCTGGGCGCTGGACGACCGTGGCCAACCGATGACCACGCTGAGCTATGCCAATGGTGCCTTTGTCAGCCCGGGCCTGTCACGCCTGTTGCCGCCAACGGAGCCCAATTACCTGGCCAACAAGACCCACGGCACCGATTCCGAAAGCCATGGCGGCGAAGACGTCGCGCTGTTTGCCGAAGGACCGCGCGCCGATCTGGTGCGCGGTGTGATGGAGCAGAATGTGATTTTTCACATAATGGCGGAGGCGCTTGGCTGGCGTTAAGCCAGCCAACACCTGCTTGTCCTGGCGTTAAGCCAGCCATACGAGCGGATCAGCCGGCGATCAGCCAGCCAGCTACCAAGCCGCCGGCGGTGCCGATCGACAGGCCCAACCAAAGCCAGACACGCCTCGCGAGCGGTGTGGTTTGGTTGTGTGCAAGATGAGGCCCTTGGGGCATGTTGTTCTGCTTCAGTGGCGACTGAGATTAATCTTGCAATTAGCGTGCCAATTTTACGATGGCCGGCAAGTCGCTGATTCAACACACACGGGAAATCTAAAATTTTAGTAAGTTGTAAAGCCTACCGACAGTTTGGGGTAGGTGGCGCCGATGAAGCAGAGCCCGTCGGGCGGCGCATTGACGCCCAGCGCATCGCGATCACGGGCGGCCAACGCGGCAACCAGATTGTCGGCGGTCCACTTGCCTTCGCCAACCAGCTTCAGGCAGCCAGCCATTGATCGCACCTGATGATGCAGAAAACTGCGCGCTGCGGCATAAATATGCACCTCGTCACCAACGCGCGTCACCTCAAGCCGTTCGAGCGAGCGGATCGGCGATTTGGCCTGGCACTTGGCCGAACGGAAGGTGGTGAAATCATGCTGGCCAACCAGGCTTTGGGCCGCGGCGTGCATGGCGGCTTCGTCCAACGGGGTCGGCACCCGCCACGCCAGCCCGGCATCAAGCGTGAGCGGCGCGCGGCGATTGACGATGCGATAGCGGTAGCGCCGGCCTGTGCAATCAAAACGCGCGTGCCAGCCTGGCGCCAGGGCACATTCCAGGATCGCCACCGGCTGCGGCTTCAGCCGGGCATTGATCGCTTCCATCAACTGAAACGGCCTGATGGTCTTTTCGATATCGGCATGGGCCGGCATGGCGCGGGCATGCACGCCGGCATCGGTGCGGCCAGAGGCGAGCACATCAACCGTTTCGCCGGTCACGTCCTTGATCGCCGTTTCGATGGCAGCCTGCACCGACGGGCCGTGCGGCTGGCGCTGCCACCCCATATAGGGTCGGCCGTCATATTCGACCGTGAAGCGAAACCGATTCACGCGACGGGCGTACCCGCTGGCACCCGCCAGCCATTCAGCAGGGCCTTGATAGGCATGGCCGGTTTGCCGGCGCGCTGCACGATGGTGGGGCGCAGCACGCCGTTGCTGGTGCCAATGCCAAGCCTGTCGTCGACAGTGTTTCCGATAGCGGCGGGGCCGGGCTCCACACTGGCAGCAAGGATCTTCACCCGTTCCCCGCCGATTTCGAGCCAGGCGCCCGGCGCCGGATTGAAGGCGCGCACCTGGCGTTCCAGCACGGCGGCGGGCAAGCCGGGGGAGAGATGGGCTTCGGCCTTGTCGATGCGCGGCGACAGTGTCACGCCCGCTTCCGGTTGCGCGACAGCAGCCCGCGGGTTCGCCAGCACATCGATCAGCAGTTCAGCGCCCAACGTCGCCAGCTCGCCGAACAGCTCGCCACTGGTCTTGGCGGCAATCGCGGTTGCGGCCGTGGCCAGCATTGGCCCGGTATCCAAGCCTGTTTCCATCTGCATGATGGTCACGCCGGTCACGTCGTCGCCCGCCAATATGGCGCGCTGGATCGGTGCCGCCCCGCGCCAACGCGGCAAAAGGGAGCCATGGATGTTGAGGCAGCCCAGTCGCGGCGCGTCCAGCACGGCGCGCGGCAGGATCAGCCCATAAGCGGCGACCACAGCGACATCGCAATCCGCCGCCACGTGCAGAAATTCCGCCACCGCCGCCGGATCGCGAAAGCTGCGCGGCGTGAATACCGCCAAGCCAAGTTCGAGCGCGCGGGCGTGCACCGGGCTGTGCTGCAATTGCTTGCCGCGACCCGCCGGCTTTGGCGCACGGGTATAGACCGCGATGATCTCGTGCCCGGCCGCCACCAGCGCATCGAGCGCCGGAACGGCAAAAAAGGGCGTGCCCATGTGGATGATCCGCATGCGCACGCCTGTTATCGGTTAAGCCAAGCCGAGGGAAGGGGACTTAGCGGTTCATCACCATGGTCACCGCACGACGGTTCTGCGCGTGGGCGGCTTCATCGCTGCCATCAACGGCGGGTTTTTCCTTGCCATAGGAAATGGTGGTGAGGCGGGCCACATCAACGCCTTGGCCGGCAAGGAAATTCTTGGCCGAATTGGCGCGGCGATCGCCCAGCGCCAGGTTATACTCACGGGTGCCGCGTTCATCGCAATGGCCTTCCAGCGTGACCCGAACCTGCGGATTGGCGCGCAGCCATTCGGCGTGGCGCAGCAACGTGGCGCGGGCCACGCCATCCAGTTCATAACTGTCATAACCGAACAGCACCGTATCGCTGCCCGCCTTGGCGCGCAGATCATCCTGGCTGCCGGGGACAATGCTGCTGCCGCCGGTTTCAACCGTCGCCGGGCGCTCTTCAGCGGGCGGCGACGCCATTTCCGGGCGCGCTGTGGCCGGTGGCGCTTCCAGTGCGACCGGCGGCTTCTTCGGCGCGCAGGCGGCAGCAAGCATGACAAGGGCAATCAGCGGCAATTTCGGTAGCGGCAGTTTCGGCAGATGGCTGATCATGTGGGGGGCTCCTTTTCCAGCTGACGATCGATCGGTCTCAAGGCAACAAGGGTGACCATGCCGGATCCGATGCATCCAGCGGGGTCGCGATACTGCGTTCATTCAAGCCGGAAATATCCACCGACCACAAGCCCGTTCGACCCGAACGTGCGCCACGGGCAAACAAGATGACCCGGCCATTGGGCGACCACGACGGGCCTTCATCCTGATAACCGTTGGTCAGCAGG
>NZ_JANPML010000313.1:0-2453 GCF_031422795.1 Sandarakinorhabdus sp. | reverse complement strand
CCAGGATGTCTTCGAAAGCCGCAACACGCTGGCCTTTCTGATCAAGGACGGCACGCCCGCGGCGCGCGTGGCGGCGGCCTGCACGCTTTCGCAAGGCCTCACCCGTTTGCCCGGCATCGCGGCCGGACGGGTTTATGGCGTCGGGTCTTCGACCATGAAATATCTGGCAGATGATCGCGGCGATCTTGTTGTCAACGGCCTTGACCAGTTGTGCGCCGACAAGGCCGGCCTGTCTGCCGCTGTCAGCGCCGGCCTCGGCCCTCAGGCCTCGCTGGTGCAGGCGCCTGATGGCTCGCTCACGGTTTATGCTGATGTCGCGGTGGCCAGCGGCAGTTTCGGGCCGCTGCTGGAAAAAATCGACGCCATCATCGCCCGCGCGAGTGGCGGCGGCGTTGCCATCGCCTATTCCGGCCAGCCGGCATTCCTGGCCCAAAATGACATCTATTCCAAACGCATCGCCTATTTCTTCCCCGTCATCATGGCGCTGATCCTGTTGCTGCACTGGGAGGCGCTGCGATCGATGCAGGCCGTGGTGGTGCCGATCTTCACCGGGCTTACGGCCACCTTGATCGGGCTTGGCCTGTATGGCTGGCTGCGGCAGCCGCTCGACACCTATACCGTGCTGGCCCCGGTGCTGATCCTGGCCGTTGGCGCTGGCCATTCGGTGCAGTTGCTCAAACGCTATATGGAAGAAGTGCGCGGTCGGACGGAAATTGGCCAGCAGGCAACCCGCGAGGCCAACGCCGCCGCCATCATCGCCACCATGGCCGCACAAGGCCCGGTGCTTGCCATCGCCGTGGCCGGCGCCGCCACCTGCCTGTTCTCGCTGCTGCTGCTCGATGTGTCGGCCCTGGCACGCTTTGGCCTGCTGGCCGGCATCGGCTTGATCGCCGCGTTGGTGCTGGAATTGACCGTGGTGCCCGCCATCCGCGTGCTGCTGCGCCGGCCGATCATGCGGCCCGGCTATGGCGATCTCAGCCCGATGTGGCAGGGGGCATTGCGCCGCGTTGCCGAAACGGCGTTGACCGGGCCGGCCGGGCGCATCGCGATCGGGATCGCGGTCTGTGTCGCTGTGCTGATCATCGGCGTTTCGCGGGTCGCGGTATCGCATTCGATGGCGATCTACACCGCGCCTGATGTGCCGGTGCAACGCACGGTTGCCGAACTCACCGCTGCTGGCGTCGGGCCTTATGTCATGGACGTGATGATCGATACCGGCCGCCCTGATGGCGCCTTCGATCCCGCAGTCCAGTCGGCCCTGCTCGGCCTGGAAAACCGCATGGCCGACGATGATGCGGTGCGCGCTGTGCTGTCGCCGGCTGGCATCATCCGGTTTCTGGGCTGCCGCTTTGCCGGCACCGCTGCCGACACTGGGGATTGCACCTCAGCCACCGCCGCCTCGGCCGACGAAAGCCGGCAGATCTGGACCGTGCTGTTCGGCGGCGGCCGCGCGGTGGGCTTGATCGACGATAGCGGGCGCTACCTGCGGCTGCGGGCGTTTATCGCCACCGATGAAACCCGCGTGGCCACGCGGTTGATCGATACGGTGCAGGGCTATGCTCGCGCCAAGGGCCTGGCCGTCAGCATCGGCGGTTCGGCGGTCACGGCCAAGGCGCTGGCCGATGGGATCGTCAATGTCAGCCTGGAAAAGGCCGCGCTGCTGTTGGTCATCGTTATGGTGATCGGCGGCCTGGTGTTCCGTTCATGGGTGATGGCGCTGCTGTTCCTGATCCCTTCGGCCCTGACCATCGCGACCAATTTCGCCTGGCTGGGTTGGACCGGTACCACGCTGAATGTCGCCACTGCCGCGGTTGCCACCATCGCGGTCGGCGTCGGTCTGGATTATCTCATCTACTTCACCTTCCGCATCCGCGAAGCGCTGGATCAGCGCCTCGGCTATCTTGATGCCATCCGGGTTGCCCATGCGTCGGCCGGCGGCGCTGCGGTCTGCGTCGCGATGGCCGTCGCGGTCGGCTATGTCGTGCTGCTGGCCTCACCGGGCTATCTGGTTCACCACTGGATCGCAGTGCTGGTGCCGGTCACCATGCTGGCATCGCTGGTCGGCACGCTGTTCGTCTTCCCCTTCGCGCTCCGCTTGCTGCGGCCACGCTTCACGCCGAACGCAGATGTTTTTCCCGACTGGAACCAGTCCACGGCCGAGTTGTTGCCGATGGTTGTGCCAGTCAAGGAACGGAACGCAGGCTAAATATTGGTCAAAAGGGCAGCCCGTGTTAGCGTCGTCGAAATTGGATGGGGACAATCGGGCATGAAGATTGTCATCGCCATCGGAATGGCGACCGCGCTAACGATCGCCGCTGCTGCGCCAAGCTTTGCCGCAACCGCCCTCCCTGCCGCGCTGCAAGCCCGGCTCGCCATCAGCGCCGCCGCCATGGCCGATCCCGACAGCATCGAGCCCAGCCGCCAGGTCGATCTCGCCCGCGCCCACCTGACGC
>NZ_JANPML010000312.1:0-1549 GCF_031422795.1 Sandarakinorhabdus sp. | reverse complement strand
ACCTGCGCCCACCCGGCGCATCGGCTCATATTGCGTTGGCATGGCCTGCGATCCGCCCGCCACCTGCCGGCCATAGATTTTGGCGTCCGCCAGCGTCGGCACGATCTCGATCGCGGCCCAAGAGGCGTCCAGTTCCTCGGCAATCACCATCGGCAGGCTGGTGCGGATGCCCTGGCCCACCTCCGGATTGCTGGCCATGATGCGGATGCGGCCCGACGCAGGGATCACCACCCAGGCGTTCAGTTGGCCGGGTTCTGCCGCCTCGGCCGGCTGCGGCGACAGCCCAAGATACAGCCCCCCGCCCAGCGCCGCGCTGGCAAACAGGAAATTGCGGCGGCTGAGCTGGATGGTCATCTGGGCCTCACGCGGTCAATTGGCTGGTGTCGAACGGCAAGGCCCGCAGGCGCTTGCCCGTCGCCTGAAAAATCGCGGCGGCCAGCGCTGGGGCCAGGCTGGGATAGGCCGGTTCACCCATGCCGGTGGTGTGGAAATCCGTTGGCAGGAATGCCACTTCCACCGCCGGGGCCATATCCATGCGGGCGAGGTGGAAATCACCGAAATTCTTCTGTTCCACCGCGCCGCCATCAAAGGTGATGCGCTGGCCCAACGCTGCGCCCAGTGCATCGATCACGCTGCCCTGCACCTGATTTTCCGCACCCGAAAGATTGACGATCTGGCGGCCGACATCGGCGGCGACCCACACTTTGTGCACCTTCACACTGCCATCATTGCCCACGCTGGCTTCCACCACATTGGCGAAATAGCCCAGATGGCTGAAGTGGAAGGCAATGCCCAATCCGCTGCGTGACCCCAGCTTCCGGCCCCACCCGGCCATGGCCGCCGCCTTGTCGAGCACGCCGCGCATACGCCCGGTGTGATAGGGGGTGCCAGTGCCACCTTCGCCGGTTTCGCCGCTGAATTCCTCCACCATCGGCACGGCGCGGCCGGGGCCCAGCAGCGCCTGACGATATTCCAGCCCATCGCGCCCGGCGGCATGCGCGCATTCCTCGATCAGGCCCTGCGTCACAAAGGCAAAGGCATTGTTGATCGGCGCCCGCAGCCAGCCCAGCGGCGAAGCCAGCGGCAGCACGGTCACATCAGCGCGATAATGTTTCACCACGCCCGCCGGGAACAACGATGCATCGATGGTGGCCGGTGGGTCCAGCTTGCCGTCGCGGCCAAAGCTGATGAAATGATCGTGCCAGGCGATGATGTCGCCCTTGGCGTCCAGCCCGGCTTCCAATTTGTGCCAGCCGCCGGGGCGCAGCCAGTCGTGAGCGAAATCCTGGGCGCGGTCCCAGGTCAGCTTTACCGGCACGCCGGCGGCCTTGGCGATCACGGCCGCTTCCACGGCGAAATCATTCATCAGGCGCCGGCCAAAACCACCGCCCGAACGCATCATGTGGATGGTGACATCGGCCACCTTCAGGCCCAGCGCCAGCGCCACCATGCGGCGCGCGTCTTCCGGGGTTTGGGTTGAAAGCCACAGCTCGCACTTGTCGCCCTGCACATGGGCAGTGGCGTTGATCGGTTCCAGCGCGGCGTGGGC
>NZ_JANPML010000311.1:0-10086 GCF_031422795.1 Sandarakinorhabdus sp. | reverse complement strand
GCGATACTGCGTTCATTCAAGCCGGAAATATCCACCGACCACAAGCCCGTTCGACCCGAACGTGCGCCACGGGCAAACAAGATGACCCGGCCATTGGGCGACCACGACGGGCCTTCATCCTGATAACCGTTGGTCAGCAGGCGCTCTCCGGCGCCATCCGGCCGCATCACGCCGATCCCGAACCGGCCGCCGCCGATGCGGGTGAAGGCGATATAATCACTGCGCGGGCTCCACACCGGGCTGGCGGAGCGGCCTTCGCCAAAACTGATGCGTTGCTGGCCGCTGCCATCGGCGTTCATCACATAAACCTGCTGCGACCCGCCGCGATCGCTTTCAAACACGATCTTGCTGCCATCGGGCGAATAGCTGGGTGAGGTATCAATGCCCGGGCCGCTGGTAAGCCGCTGGGTCGCGCGGGTGGCGATGGTGAAACGGTAGATATCGGTATTGCCGCCCACCGCCATCGAGAACACCAGATGCTGCCCATCCGGGGAAAAACGCGGCGCAAATGTCATGCCGGAAAACGCGCCCACCGCTTCCTGCCGGCCGCTGCCCAGCGTGTAGAGCCATACGCGCGGCCGATTATTCTCAAAACTCATGTAGGTGATGGTCTGCTGCCCCGGCGCAAAACGCGGCGTGAGCACCAGATTCTGGCCTGAGGTGAGGAATCGGTGGCCGGCGCCATCCTGATCCATGATGGCGAGCCGTTTGATGCGTTTGGTGCGGGCACCGGTTTCGCTGACATAAACGATACGGCTGTCGAAATAGCCGGTTTCGCCAGTAAGGCGGGAATAGACCAGATCAGCGCATTTGTGCGCCGCCCGCCGCCAGCCGGCCGCGGTGGTTACAAAGCCTTGGCGCGCGATTTCGGCACCAGCAAACACGTCATAGGCATAGCAGGCCAGCGTGAGGCCGCCATCGGGATTGGCCGTTACCGTGCCCGTTACCAGCGCCTGCGCCGCGATGGTGCGCCAGGCCTGAAAATCGGGTTTCAGCACATCATCAATACCCACGCTGGTGGTGTAGGCCTCCGGATCGATGGTCTTGAACAGGCCGGAGGATTTCAGATCACTGGCGATCACCTGGGCAGCGCGTTCGCCCAGCGCTGTGGTGGTGCCGGCTTCCGTGCTGGCGCCATTGCCGGGTGCAAAGGCCGGCACCGCGATCGGCATCGGCTGCGTCAGGCCGGCGTTGATATCCACGCGCAGGGGGGCGGAACCAGCAACGCTTTGGGCGAGGACAGGTGCAGCAAACAGCGCAGCAGCGAGCAGAATCAGTCTCATCATCTCCTCATATCAGGGGGGAAAGCTGAACGGGAGTGAAACCGCCAATGCTGGCTTGCGCTGACACGGCCTGATGTGCAAACATTCTGTATTAATCCAATAATACAGGTGGGGACCATCGTGAAGAACTTCATATTCCTGCGCGCTGCGCTGTTGCTGGCCGCCGCGCCGGCGTTAGCCGCCGTGCCAACCCCGCCGCGCCCGCTCACCGATCCGGCCAGCCTCGCCTCCCCGGCCAACGCCCAGGCCCGCCCGGTGCCGGTGGCCGATTTGGTGTTTACCCGCAGCGCCGTCGGCCCGGTGTGGAGCGCGGACGGCAAGGGCCTGTTCCTCGTCACCAACCTGTCGGGCCGCGCCAACATCTGGCGCATGGCGTCGAATGGCAGTTGGCCGGTGCAGATGGTGCAATCCGACGATGTGCAGAGCGGACTGGCCCCCTCTGCCGACGGCCAGTGGCTTTATTACACGCAGGATTCGGGCGGCAACGAATATGCTGATCTCTATCGTGTGCCGGCTGCCGGCGGCACCATCGAACAGATCACCCGCAGCGATGATGTGAGCGAAACCAATCCGCTGCCTGCCAGGAACGGCGCCATCGCCATCAGCCACAAGCGGAAAGGGGCTGCACAGACCAATCTGGCGGTGCTGGATGGCAGAACCGTCCGCTTGCTCACCAACGAAAACGATCCGCAATGGAACTGGGAGGCGGTGGCCTGGGTCGCGAACGACAGCGCGCTGATCGCCAATCGCTTCAACGTCGGCGGCAGCGATGGAGAGGTGTGGCGCATCGATGCCGCCACTGGCCAGGCGGCGCTGCTGCTTGGCAAGAACGGCGTGGTGTATGCCGCGTCTGACGCCAGCCCGGATGGCGCGACCATCGCCATCACCAGCGATGAAGGCAGCGGCCAGGATCATGCCGGCGTGCTCGATACCGGCACCGGCAAACTGCGCTGGCTGGCGGCGACGCCGTGGGAACAATCGTCAGGCGCGATGAGCCCGGACAGCAAATCCATGCTGGTGCGCACCAATGTCGATGGGCGCAGCGCGCTGGCGCTGGTCGATACCGCCAGCCTGGTGTCCACGCCGCTGCCGCTCCCCCCCCGGCGTGAACAGTGCCCCGCCCGGTGCGTTTTCGCCCGATGGCCGCAGCCTGATCTTTGGCCATGGCGGGGCCGATACGCCGTCGGACCTGTTCCGCTACGATATCGCCAGCGGCACCAGCCAGCCCGTCACCCAGACGGCGATGGCCAGCCTGACGCCGGCCAATCTGCCCAAATCCGAAATCGTCACGTTCAAGGGTTTCGACGGCACTTTGCTCAGCGCGGTGCTCACCATGCCGTTCAATCTGAAACGTGATGGCAGTGCGCCGGCAATCGTGCTGCCCCACGGTGGCCCGACCGGCCAATCGCAGGATGGTTTCAGCCGCACCGCCGCGCTGTTCGCCAGCCGCGGTTATCTGGTGATCCAGCCCAATTTCCGCGGTTCCACCGGCTATGGCCGCGCCTTTCAGGAGGCCAACCACAAGGATCTGGGCGGCGGCGATCTGAAAGACGTGCTGTCCGCCCGGGATTTTCTGGTGGCGACAGGATTTGTGGATGCAAAGCGCATCGGCATCACCGGCGGCAGCTATGGCGGCTTCATGACGCTGATGGCGATCGGCAAGGCCCCCACGGCCTTTGCGGCGGCCGTGCAGCAATTTGGCATCATCAACTGGCGCACCATGTGGGAGAATGAAGACGCGCGCCTGCAGGCCTATCAACGCAGCCTGCTCGGCGCGCCGGACGAGTTCAAAGGCGTTTACGAAGCCTCATCGCCGCTCTCCTATATCCGCGCTGCCACCGCGCCGTTGCTCAGCCTGCAGGGCGAGAACGACATCCGCGTGCCGCGCGGCCAGGCGCAGGAAGTGGCCGACATCCTGAAGGCCAAGGGCAACATTGTTGAAACAATGTTCTACAAGGCGGAAGGCCATGGATTTCAGAAACGCGAGAACCAGCTCGATGCGTTGAGTCGGACGCTGGAGTGGTTTGATCGGTATCTGAAACCGGCGAGGTGATTTCGGAGAGAAAGAAGAGGTCTCCGGCGGGCAGGGACTCAGTCCCTGCACCCGTCTTATTTAGAGCCGAAAATTCGTTGCAATTGAAAGCTAGGCATCCAAACGTCTGTTCACAAACCTTGTGACGTATCGGAATATTGAATTTTTTGGGATTTTGGTTACATTGGTGCTTCGCACAATGAGGTTTTTTCGGTGATACAGCCAAATCTCAAAGCAATGATAGCCGCAGCAGCGTTTTCACACTCCACTGGTCGTAATCTTTCTTCAATTTACGACTATTCAGTAGGTGAGCACAGAAGTGTCAGCGTTAAAGTGTCTGGTTCCAATGTGGACGGCTATGATTATATTAGCTCGTGTCATTTTGGTGGAAATATCCCGAATTTATATCACTATGGCATGACTGCCCACGTGCAATTCAAGCCGGTTCAGTACGGAAAGTATACTGGTTATGACTATGGCAGCGGCAATCATTTCGAAGTTACCGTTAATGGAAATAATGCTTCGTTTTATGACTATGGAGCAAGTGGATGGACAAATTATTCCGCCTAAGTTCATTTTTTAGATATTTTTTTTCATTGATTGTCTAAATATATTCTGGTGTAGTCAGAATTGGACCTGAGCATTAGGATCATTCGTGCATCTCTATTAGGAACTCAAGTTAGGCTTGGCCGCCCAAAGATCAAATGGCTGCAAGGACGGCGCCTGTGCTCGTCGGAGGAATCAATCTACGCTACCTCCTTCGGATCGAAATTGATGACCACGTTCGCCCACAAATCGTATAATTCCAGCGGCAGCTTCAAGGGCTGGCATCGCAGAACAGCGCGGCGGGCTGTATCAGCAAAGACCCGCGCGTAATCTGCATTGCCGGGGGTAGACGATGTCGGTGTTCCAACATCGGGCGTGCCAATCACCCTACCATCGCGGCCATATTGAACCTGCACGGTGACTTGCATGTTGCGAACATCCCGGCCGCCCGTTGGCGGGTTCCAGCACGGATACACCTGAGCGCGGATGGCTTGGGCCAACGTCGCAGCAGCGCGCGGATCGACGGTGGCGCGGGCGGGTGCGCTGGCGTTCAACTCCTTGGCCAGTTTCGAGGTGTCGAGCGGCTTTTTGGTCGCCTTGGGCAGGGATTTGTCGATCAGGCTGGCCAGGGTGGAGGTGTCGAGCGGGGAGGGCGGCGCCTTGGTGGGTGTCGCGGCCTTGGGTTTGGGCGGCGTGGGTTTGGTGGGTTCGGGCGACGGCACGGCGTCGGGGCGCACCGGTTCGGGTTCGGGCGCGGTTTCGGCCTCTGGTGCAGCGGCAGCAGCCTCCTGCGGGGCGGCTTCCATCGAGGGTTTGGGCGGTTCCGGCGTGCGCGGGGCGTCGGATATGGTGACGATTTCCACCGGCACGGCGTCAGTGGGGGCAGCCAGCATTTTCTCGCTGTTCTGCCAGGCCAGGCTGAGCGCGGCCAACAGCACGAGGTGCGCGGTGGCAGCGCCGGCAATGCTGAGGCGTTCAGCGCGGGTCATTGCGGGGTTTTGGCTTGTCCGTCAGTGACGAGCGCCACCTTCTTGAAGCCGGCGCCGTTCACTTCACCGACCACCTGCATCACAGTGCCATAATCGAGGCCATGATCGGCGCGCACATACACACGCGCTTCGTCACTGCGGGCCTCACGCAGGGCGGCCAGTTTGGCGGGCAGGGCGGCGGGGGTGATGGCAAGGCGATCAACGAACAGTCCGCCAGCGGCATTCATGCTGATCTGGATCGGCGACTGATCTTGCGGCAGGCTTTGCGCCTTGGCGTCGGGCAGATCGACCGGCACGCCGGCCACCAGCAGCGGCGCGGTCACCATGAAGATGATCAGCAGCACCAGCATCACGTCCACCAGCGGCGTGACGTTGATCTCGGACATGGGTTGCTGGCGGCCCTTGCCTCTGCGGGGTGCGCCCATGGCCATTACTGGCTGTCCATGCCGTCAAGCTGGCGGGAGAGGAGGTTGAGATATTCCTCCGCGAAGGCGTTCAGTCGCGCTTCAAGCCGGTTCACCCGGTGCAGCAGCCGGTTGTAGCCGATGACGGCGGGGATGGCGGCAAACAGGCCGATGGCGGTGGCGAACAGGGCTTCGGCAATGCCGGGGGCGACGACGGCGAGGCTGGTGTTCTGGCTGGCGGCGATGCTGGCAAAGCTGCGCATGATGCCCCACACCGTGCCAAACAGGCCGACGAACGGCGCGACCGAACCGATGGTGGCGAGCGCGTTCAACCGGTCCGACAATTCATCGATATCACGGCCGATGGCGACGCCCGTGGCGCTGGCCAGGCGCGAACGCAGGCCCTCGCGATCAATGCTGCGCCCGGTGCGGCCAGCAAGGCTGCGGCGCCATTCGTTCATGCCGGCCAGAAAGGCGCGGGCAGACGGGTGATCGGCGCGGGAGGCGGGTTCGTACAGGCTGTCGAGATCCTTGGCCTTCCAGAACCAGTCTTCGAACTTGGCGGCTTCGCCGTTCAGGCGCGACAGGCGGCGCGAGCGTTCGAGGATGATCGCCCAGCTCCACACACTGGCCAGCAGCAGGCCGAACATCACCGCTTTCACAACGATGTCTGCCTGCATGAACAGGGCGAAGGGCGACAGATCGGCAGCGACTTTGATTGCAATATCGGCTTGCATCATGGTTCCTGGGCCAGAAGTTCGTGGAACCGCGCCATCCAGTCGCGCGGCTGCCGGCGCGGGCGGCCGGCGGGATCAAGGAAAGCAGCGATCAGTGTGGCCGTTGCCAGCGCTTCACCGGCGCGGGTGATGCGTTGTTCGATCTGGCAGGCGGCAGCGCGCACGGACAGCAGACGGGTTTCGATGGTTAACACATCGTCCAGCTTGGCCGGACGCAGCCACTTGATCTGCATTTCGGTCACGGCATAGGCGCCTTCGCCAGCCTTTACTGCCGCGCCGTGATCAATGCCGCCCACACGCAGGAATTCGGTGCGGCCCCGTTCCAGGAAATGCAGATATTTGGCGTGATACATGATGCCAGCGGTATCAGTGTCTTCAAAATAGACGCGCGCGGGCAGGCGGTGGATGCCGCCATCAATCGCGCCGGAAGGGGGCAGGAGGGACATATTGTGCAGATAGGGGCTTGGGCCCTGAACGTGCAATGAAAAAGGGCGCCAACAGCGATGCTGCTGGCGCCCTTTCGACAATCTGGCAAAAACTGTCCCTGCGGGGATCAGTCCTTGGCGGGGCGCGCGTCGCGCTTCTCGACGATGCGGGCGGACTTGCCGCTGCGGCCACGCAGATAATAAAGCTTGGCGCGGCGCACGACACCGCGGCGCACCACTTCGATGGCTTCGATGCTCGGGCTGTACAGCGGGAACACGCGTTCCACGCCTTCACCAAAGCTGATCTTGCGGACGGTGAACGACGAATTGATGCCGCGGTTCGAACGCGCGATGCACACGCCTTCGTAATTCTGCACGCGGGTGCGTTCGCCTTCGATAACGCGCACGCCGACGCGCAGCGTATCGCCAGCGCGGAACAACGGAATGCTGCGCTTTTCAGTGAGTTTGGCAATCTGCTCGGCTTCGAGCTGCTGGATGAGATTCATCTCATTCCTCTTTCTTCTTTTGTCGCGCGCCAGAGGGCGGATGGACCCGATCATCCCCATGATGATCCCACAGATCCGGCCGCCTTAGCCGTGTGTCCTGTTCGGACCGCGCGCGGCGCCATCGGGCGATGCGTGCGTGATCCCCCGATCGCAACGCTTCGGGGATCGCCAAACCTTCCCATTCGGGGGGCCTGGTATAATGCGGGTGTTCAAGAAGGCCGCTCTCGTGGCTTTCCTCAATCCCACTGGAAGCCGCGCCCATTACACCGGGCAGCAGCCGCACGCAAGCATCCATCACCACCAGTGCGGCGACCTCGCCGCCAGACAGCACATAGTCGCCAATCGAGACTTCCTCGATGGCGCGGCGCTGGAAAATCCGTTCGTCAAACCCTTCGAAGCGTCCACACAGGATGATGGCGCCGGGGCCTTCTGCCAATTGGCGCACGCGGGCCTGGGTGAGGCGGCGCCCGCGCGGTGTCATGGCCAGCAGCGGGCGGCCATCGGCCACTGCATCGATGGCTGCGGCCAGCACATCGGGCTTGAGCACCATGCCCGGCCCACCGCCGGCCGGCGTGTCATCCACGGTGCGATGTTTGTCGGCAGCGAAATCACGGATGTTGGCGGCGTTGCAGGACCAGATGCCATCGGCCAGTGCGCGGCCGGCGATGCTCTGGCCCAGATGGCCGGGGAACATCTCGGGGTAGAGGGTGAGGATCGTCGCGCGCCAGCTCATGGCTGCATCCAGTCTTCAACGGCTAGGCCAGGCACGTCAGCGAAATCGAGGGGATTGGCGGTGACGACCGTAAGGCCGCGCGACCAGGCGTGGGCGGCGATCAGTCTGTCATAACTGGCGCGACGAAAGCGCAGGGTAGCGTAGGCATGAGCAGCCGGATCGTCGAACGGCAGTACGCTGATCACGGTCAGAAGCCGGTCCAGACTATCTGCCTCCTCGGCACGCAAGCCGATCAGCATCTCGGCCAGGCAAATGCTTGACGTCACTACTGAACCAAGCGGGCAGGTGTTCAGGCGACGCAACGCATTTTGTGCGTTGCCTTGCAAAAGATAGATGCCGATGTTGCTGTCCAGCAGCCAGCGCGGGCTGGTCATTCAGTGATTTTGCCGCTGGCTGCTGCACATTCGGCCACTTCACGTGCCAGTCGTTCAGACGGACGCTCGTCGAAACTGCGGTCAGTGATCGGCTGGATGCCCGGGCAACTGCCGTAAATGCCATCCAGATTGATCAACGGCACGTCAACCGGCACCGCTTCGATCACCCAGCGGCCAGCTTCCTCGCGCACTTCAACCAGCGTGCCTGGCGGCGGCGCGAAACTGGCGGGCAGGCGTACGGCGGCGCTGTTGCCGGATTTGAAAATTTTGGTGCGTTTGGTGGCAGTCATGAGAGAACCTATGTCTATACACGCTGTATATACTAGGCCAGCCAGGCGCGGTCAACGATGAGCCGCTCTGCCTCCTCGCGCACCACGTCAGGCACGAAGGGCACCATGACGGTGCCGCCCTTGGCCAGCGCGATGTCGATGATGTCGGAGGCGCCAAAATTGTCGATGGATTTGACCGTGCCAACCAGTTCGCCGGTTTCATCCACCACCGTGCGGCCAAGGTAATCAGCGACATAATATTCGCCGTCGTCCAGCGCTGGCAGGGCGGTGCGCGGAACAGCGAGGGTGAGGCCGCGCATGGCTTCGGCCACGTTGCGATCGGTCACGCCTTCGAAACGGGCAATGGCCGTGCCGGGCTTGTCGCCGCGGATGGCCGCCAAAACCAGAACCCGCCCGCCCGCATCAAAGCGGGCGTGACGGGCCAGTGATTGCGCGTCGTCGGTGAACAGCTTCAGCCGCACCTCGCCGCGAATGCCATGGGCGCCGGCAATGGCGGCCAGCACGATCTGATCGGCCGCCATCGCCTGGGCTCCTTAAGCGGCGGTTTCGCCGTCGGCAGCAGCTTCAGCAGGTGCTTCGGCAGCGGGCGCTTCTTCGGCAACAGCTTCTTCGGCCACAGCTTCAACAGCCGGCGCTTCTTCGGCGGCTGCTTCAACGGGGGCGGCAGCGGCTTCGGCGGCAGCAGCAGCAGCGGCTTCAGCAGCTTCGGCTTCGGCAACGACAGCAGCAGCGGCAGCTTCAGCAGCAGCGACTTCGGCAGCAGCGGCGGCTTCGATCGCTTCAGCAGCCTTCTGGGCGGCCATTTCGATGCGTTCCTTGGCCTTGGCGCCGGGCTCACCCTTGGTCGGGTTGCTCTTGACAGCGCGGGTGCGCAGGCCAGCGGCATCAAGGAAGCGGGCAACACGGTCGGTCGGCTGCGCGCCAACGCCCAGCCAATAGGCAGCGCGCTCGGTGTCCAGCTTCACGCGCTCAGCGGAATCCTTGGGCAGCAGCGGGTTGTAGGTGCCCAGCTTTTCCAGGAACTTGCCATCGCGCGGGGACCGGCTGTCAGACACGACGATGCGATAGAACGGGCGCTTTTTCATGCCACCACGGGCGAGACGAATTGAGATAGCCATTGATACTTCCTTCCAGTAATTTCAGTTGATTGAGGTTATTTCTTACCGAACTTGTTGAAGCCTGGCGGCAGGCTTCCCATGCCGGGGCGACCGAACATCCGGCCCACGGCGCCCAGATCGATGGCACCGCCGGGAGCCCCAGTTTCCCCGCCTGCCGGAGCTGCGCCGTCCGGCCCGGGCATGCCACCCGCTCCCATACCGGCCAGCATCTTCATCATGCCCTTCATGCCGCCCATCTTCTTCAGGCGCTTCATGACATTGGCCATTTCCTGGTGCATCTTCAGCACCTTGTTGACATCCTGCACGGTGGTGCCGGACCCATTGGCGATGCGGATCTTGCGCTTGGCCGTGAGGATTTCCGGCTTGGTGCGTTCCTTGGGCGTCATCGACAGGATGATAGCTTCCATGCGATCCAGCATCTTGGGATTGACCGCGCCGCTGTCCATCGCCTTCTTGGCAGCGCCCATGCCCGGCATCATCGCCGCCAGCCCCGAAAGCCCGCCCATCTTTTTCATCTGGGCCAGTTGCTGGCGCAGATCGTCCATGTCGAATTGGCCCTTGGCCATCTTCTCGGCCATTTTCTCGGCCTGATCGGCTTCGAAATTGGCAGCAGCTTTTTCCACCAGGCCGACAATGTCGCCCATGCCCA
>NZ_JANPML010000310.1:0-9910 GCF_031422795.1 Sandarakinorhabdus sp. | reverse complement strand
TCCACCGATATCGCCCGCCAGATCAGCGCCCGCCTGGCCCGTTACGCCCGCGCCGCAAAAGGCTGATGAAGGCTGAAACATGAAGGTCGACGGGGCTCGCATCGCGACCATTGCCCGCGCCTGGCCCGCCGATGTGCGGCTAGTGATCCTGCATGGCCCTGACGAATCTGCCTCGCGCGATATGGCGGGCCAGGTCGCGGCCGGGCTGGGCGCCGGTGTCACCGTCACTGAATTGGCCGGCACCGCACTGAAGGCTGATCCGCAGGCGCTGCTGGCCGCCGCCACCAGCCTTTCGATGTTTGGTGACCGCGAACTGGTACGCGTCGATGGCCTCGACGATGATGCGCTGCCGGCCGTGGAAGCGCTGCTCGAAGGCCCGTCCGGCCACCCGGTGCTGGCCGTTGCCGCCGCCTTCAAGAAAGGCAGCAAGCTGCTGACGTTAGCTGACAAACATCCTGCAATCGCGGCCTGCATCAATTACGAAGCATCCATGCGCGATGCCGGCCGGCTGCTCGCCGAAATGGCAGCGCCGCTTGGCCTGCGCTTCGATCGCGGCGTGCCCGAAGCCCTGTTCGAAAGCGCCGGCGGTGATCGCATGATCATGCGCCGCGAGCTGGAAAAATACGCTCTCTACAAGGATGCCAGCCCGCAAAGCCCGCAACAACTCACCGCCGATGACCTCGCCGCGCTGGGCATCGCCACCGGTGAAGCAGAGCTGTTCGCCCCCATCGCCGCCATCACCACCGGCGATGTCGCTGAAGCCACCGACCTCATCGGCCGTCTGCCCGACGGCACCGCGATCCCGCTGCTGCGCGCCCTCGAACGCCGCTTTGCTCAACTCACCCAGCTGCGCGTCGAAGTCGATGGCGGCGACACGCCGGCGGCCGTCGTCGAAGGTCAGGGCAAATCCATCTTCTGGAAAGAAAAACCATTCATTATCAAGGCGCTTTCACTCTGGACCCAGCCAGCCCTCGCCGCCGCAATGGGTGAAATCCTCGCCGCCGAACGTGCGGTGAAAGCCAGTGGCAGTTTGGCTGACCTCGGCGCCCAGCATTTGTTGCTCGATCTGACGCGCCGCGCTGCAGTCGCTGGCCGTCGTCGCTGATTCGGAGACAGGAAGAGCCTCCGGCGGGCAGGGGCTGAGCCCCTGCACCCACTTTCATTTTTTGGCTGGGGCTCAATGCCATAAATAGCGCCGCAGGCAGACGTTTCTTGCCTGCGGCGCTGTTTTCGGTGTCCGGCTCCGCCTCAAAGCAAACGGGTGCAGGGACCGCGTCCCTGCCCGCCGGAGGCCATTTCTCCTTAAGCCACGCCGAGTTTGCTGCAGAGCAGGTCGAGTTGATCGAGGTCGGCAAAGCGGATGGTGAGGCTGCCGCTGCTGGCTCCGGGGGCCACTTGCAGGGCGACCGGCATGCCGAGGGCTTCGGCGAGCTGCTCTTCGAGCGCATCGCTGTTGGGGTCGTTGGCCGCAGTGGCGGGAACGGTGCGGTTGGCTTTGGGCTTTGCCTTGCCGCCAGAGACGAGGGCTTCCAGCGCGCGGACAGACAGGCCTTGTTTTACGGCGCGTTCTGCCAGGGCTTCGGCGTCGGCCGCCCCAACCAGGGCGCGGGCGTGGCCCATGGAGAGAGCGCCCGATTCAACCAGTGTTTGCACGGCGGCGGGCAGATCAAGCAGGCGCAGCAGGTTGGTTACATGGCTGCGTGACTTGCCAACGATATCGGCGAGCACGGCCTGGGTGTGGCCGAAATCGGCGATGAGCCTCTGGTAGCCGCGGGCTTCTTCGATCGCATTGAGGTCGGCGCGCTGGATGTTCTCGATCAGGGCAATTTCAGCGACTTGGCCGTCGTCGAGCCGGCGAACGACCACCGGCACCTCATGCAGCCCGGCCGCTTGGGAGGCCCGCCAGCGCCGCTCGCCGGCGATGATCTGGTGGCGTCCATTGAACGGACGAACGAGGATGGGTTGCAGCACGCCATGCGCTTTCACCGAGGCAGTGAGCTCGGCCATGGCGGCTTCATCGAATTGGCGGCGGGGCTGGCCGGGGTTCGGCATGATATCAGCCACCGGCAGCCGCACCACGCCGGGCGAAGTGACGGTTGCTGGTGCCGCGATATCGTCCAGCAGAGCCGAAAGGCCACGACCAAGGCCGGACTTGCGTTTGTTGTCGGTCATTTGTCCCTCATCATCCGGCGCATTCATCCCGCCAGTGCCAGCGGGCCGTCGATGCGGGCCAGAAGTTCCCGCGCCAGCGCCACATAAGCTTCGGAGCCGGCGCAGCGGCTATCATAGATCAGTGCCGGCAGCCCGTGGCTGGGCGCTTCCGACAGGCGAACATTGCGCGGCACCATGGTTTCGAGCACCTTTGCACCCATCACCGCCCGCACATCGTTGCACACCTGGTCGGAAAGCCGGTTGCGGCGATCGACCATGGTCAACACGATGCCGAGCAGCTCGAGCCGGCGGTTGAGCCCGGCCTTCACGCGTTCGATGGTGCTGAGCAGCTGGCTCAACCCTTCGAGCGCAAAAAATTCGCTCTGCAATGGCACCAGCACGGCATCGGCAGCGACCAGCGCATTGACGGTCACAAGGCCAAGCGACGGCGGGCAATCGATGATGACAAAATCCTGTGGCGGCAGGCTGGCCAGCGCATCGGCAAGACGGTGAGCGCGGCGATCGGCATCGACAAGTTCCACCTCTGCGCCCGCCAGGGCGGCATTGGCGGGCAGGATCAACAGGCCGGGAATAGCGGTTTGGCGCAATGCTTCGGCGGCCGGAACGCCATCCACAAGCACTTGATAAATTGAGGGCTCGCGATCCTTGCGGCCAATGCCCAGGCCCGTGGATGCATTGCCTTGCGGATCGGCATCAACCACAAGCACACGCTTGCCGATGGCGGCCATCGCAGTGGCAAGATTGACGGCGGTGGTCGTCTTGCCGACTCCGCCTTTCTGATTTGCGACCGCGATGATCATCGGCGTTTAACCCCTTTCGCGACCACGATGCGGGCATCGGAATCGGTGCGGCTGGGAATCAGCTCATGATCAAAGTGGAACTGCTTGGCGGCGCTGGCAAGCTCTTCCTGCGCGCGCGCGCCTTTTGGCAAGATCCAGCGCGTGCCGCTGCCGGCAAAGCGCAGGCCCCAATCGAACAGCTTCTCGAGGCTGGCGGCGGCGCGGGCGGTGATGATATCAAATTTGCTGCCGGCCATTGCCTCGACGCGGACATTGGCGATCGTCACATGGCCGGCGGTGTCCGTTTCGTGGGCCACAGTGCTCAGAAAGCGGCATTTCTTGGTGACCGATTCGACAAGCGTGATGTTGGATTCGGGATCAAGGATTGCGAGCACAAGGCCGGGGAAACCGCCACCGGCGCCGATATCGAGCCACGACTTGCCCGTACCGGAAATCGCCAGCAGTTGGGCCGAATCGCGGAAGTGGCGATCCCAGATGTGCGGAAGAGTGGACGGCCCGACAAGATTCATGCGCTGCTGCCATTCGGTAAGCAGTTTTGCATAGCGGTCGAGCTTGGCCAATGTTTCACGTGAAACATTGAATTCAGCCACAAAGGCCGTGCGGGCGTCGTCGCTCATCTCAGGCTGCCCTACGGGTGGTGTGCGGGAGCAGGGCGATCAGGGCGGCTGGGGTGATCCCCGGCACGCGGCTGGCAGCGCCGAGGGTGAGAGGGCGAGCACGGCCAAGGCGTTCGGTCATTTCCTTGGAAAGGCCGGCCACGGTTGCGTAATCCAAATCGGCTGCCAGGGTTAGTCCTTCATCACGGCGCAAGGCAGCGACTTCGGATTCTTGCCGGACAATGTAGGACGCATAATTCGCATCCACGGCCAAGCTGTCGAGCAGGTCGTCCGGCACCATTGTCAGTTCCGGCCAAACGCGGCGGGCCGCTTCGCGGGTGACGGCCGGAAACCGCAGCCAGTCGAACAGACTGCGCGACTGGCCATCCTGGCGTACTTCGATGCCGTGGCTGGCGAGCTGGTGTGGCGTTGCAGACAGGCTGTCCAGCAATGCGCGGGCGGCTTCGCGCTTTGATTGTTGCAAAGCAAAGTCGTCGGCCTGCGCCGTCGGGATCAGGCCCAGCGATAGGCCGAGGGACGTCAGACGCTGATCGGCGTTGTCCGCCCGCAGCCGCAGGCGATATTCTGCGCGGCTGGTGAACATGCGATAGGGTTCGACGACACCGTGGGTGGTGAGATCGTCGACCATTACGCCGATATAGGCCTGGGTGCGATCAACCGTGAGCGGCGGCAGGCCTAGCGCGCCGGCGGCGGCATTGGCACCGGCAACCAGTCCCTGCGCGGCGGCCTCCTCATAACCCGTTGTGCCGTTGATCTGGCCGGCCAGGAACAGGCCCGGCACATCCTTGGCAGCAAAGCCCGGCGTCAGCGCGCGCGGATCGACATGGTCATATTCGATGGCATAGCCGGCACGCAGGATGCGAGCACGTTCGAGCCCTTTGATCGAGGCAATGAACTTCTCCTGCACATGCAGGGGCAGCGATGTCGAAAGGCCGTTGGGATAGATTGTGATGTCGTCGTAACCCTCCGGCTCCAGGAAGACCTGGTGGCCATCGCGGTCGCCAAACCGCACCACTTTGTCTTCGATGGACGGGCAATAGCGAGGCCCAACCGAATCGATGTGGCCACCGTAAAGCGCCGATTCGCCGAGATGGTGGCGGATGATGTGATGCGTTGCGGCGTTGGTGCGGGTGACAGCGCAGGGAATCGGCGGTCGGCCATTGGCCTTGCCAAAGCGGCTGAAGCGCGGATCATCGGCATCGCCATGCTGCCAACCCAGCACCGCCCAATCGATGCTGCGGCCATCAAGGCGTGCCGGCGTGCCGGTTTTCAGCCGGCTCACCGGCAGGCCCATGGCGCGCAGTGCCTGGCCCAGATCGCTGGCCTGTGCGCCGACGCGGCCACCGGCTTCGCGGGCCGCACCAATGTGCATCATGCCGCCAAGGAAGGTGCCGGTGGTGAGCACCACGGCGGGCGCGTTCAACCTGCCCAGCGCCGTTTCCACACCCGTGATACGGCCCTGCTCGCGAACCAGGCCTTCAACGGCCGTCGCAATGATGGAAAGCGTCGGCAACTCCGCCAGCACCTCAGCCATGGCGGAACGATACAGGGCCCGGTCGACTTGGGCGCGCGGGCCGTGTACGGCCGGGCCCTTCGAACGATTCAGCAAGCGAGATTGCAACCGCGCGGCATCGGTGACCCGGCCCATGATGCCGCCCAGGGCATCAATCTCGGTCACGAGATGGCCCTTGCCGATGCCGCCAACCGCCGGGTTGCAGCTTAACGTGCCGGGATCGTCAGCGCGCAGCGTCACCAACGCAACGCGGGCACCGCGCCGCGCGGCGGCGGCGGCGGCCTCGCAACCGGCGTGGCCGGCGCCGACAATGATCACGTCGAAATCGTGCATGACGGCTTCCATAGCGATTCGCGGACGATGTTTCACGTGAAACATGGTGGGTGAGGTAAGAGGGAGCCTCCGGCGGGCAGGGGCTGAGCCCCTGCACCCACTTTCGATTCTGGCAGGCCCTCTGGTTTCAATGGTCAGCGCCGCAGGCTATCTTCATTGTTCGCGGCGTTGAACAACGCTTGTGGTGCGCGGGCTGCCCGAAATCAAACGGGTGCAGGGACTGCGTCCCTGCCCGCCGGAGGCTCAATTCTCACTTCCCGATACAGAAGCGGCTGAAGATCCGGTCCAGTACATCATCAACGCCAACCCGCCCCGCGATCCGACCAAAGGCGTGGGCGGCGGCACGGAGCGATTCGGCGCGGAGGACGGGTTCAGGGGCGAGGGCGGCGTCGCGCAGGGCGGCCCCAGCGTCGGCGAAGGCGGCGCGGTGGCGGGCGTGAGCGAGCAGTGCCGGTTCGCCGGGGCGGGTGGCGGTGTGCGCCCAGGAGGACAGCCAGTCACGCAACGGGGCCATGCCGGCGCCGGTTGTGGCAGAAACGGCCAGCGCGCCCAGCGGCAGATCAGGTTTGGCGAGATCGCATTTGTTGAGCAGCAACAACTGGGGCGGGCCATCGGCGGGCGGTGGCGGCCAGTGCGGCGCGTCGGCGCTGGCGACGCTGATGACGAGATCGGCGCTGGCGGCGCGGCGGCGGGCGCGGGCGATGCCTTCGGCTTCGATGGGATCGGTGGTGTCGCGCAGGCCGGCGGTATCGATAAGCACGGCGGCGATCCCGTCAAGATCGACGGGCACTTCGATGGCGTCGCGCGTGGTGCCGGCGATGGGCGTGACGATGGCGGCATCCCGCATCGATAATGCGTTGACCAGGCTTGATTTTCCGACGTTCGGTGGCCCGGTGACGGCGATGGTGAGGCCTTCGCGGATGCGGGCGGCGCGGGCTGAATCGGCGATCAGGCCGTCCAGTTCATCGGCCATGGCCAGCAGCTGATGGCGGGCGGCTTCGTCCAGCCGTTCGGCGACGTCGGCTTCGTCTTCGGCAAAATCGAGGCCGGCTTCGGCTTCGGCCAGCAGTATCAGGCAGCGTTCGCGCCAGTCATCCGCCAGCCGGCCAAGGGCGCCGCCGGCCAGGGCCAGGGCCTGATCGCGTTGGCTGGCGGTTTCGGCGTTGACCAGATCGGCGAGTCCTTCGACCTGGGCCAGATCCATGCGGCCATTGGCGAAGGCGCGGCGGGTGTATTCACCGGGCTCGGCGAGTCGGATGCCGGGCAGCGCGGTGAGCGCGGCGAGGACGCCGGAGATGACCGCGGGGCCGCCGTGCAAGTGGAATTCTACAAGGTCTTCGCCGCTGGCGCTGGTGGGACCAGGGAAGACGGCGACGAGAGCTTCATCGAGCAAGCTGCTGCCGTCGTGCAGCCGGCACAGGCTGAGGCGGCGCGGTGGCGGCACCCGGCCTGCCAAGGCCCGCACGGCGGCAAAGGCGGCCGGGCCAGACAGTCGGATGACGGCGAGCGCTGCCGGCGGGCGGCCGCTGGCCAGCGCCGCAACAGTGTCAGTCATGGTGTGTCGGTCATGGTGTGTCGGTCATTGGGCTGGGTTCAGCCTTGTTGCTTGCCGGCCGCAGAGCTCAGCCCGGCCATCATCAGTTTCTGCCATTGTTCGAATCCGCCGGCGATACCCGGGGCCCAATTCTGCATCATGCGCTGCCAATCGGCGGTGCTGATGCCTTCGGTCATCGCGGTTTTCATGCGATCGAGATAGACATCGTGCAGGGGCTGCAGATCGGGCAGACCAAGGAAGGCGCGGGCTTCTTCCGGCGTGCAATCGATGTCGAAGCTGATTTTCATGGCCGCAATGCCTCTTTTCCTTGGCTTGGATCACGCTAGTGTAGCGGTGGGGAGCGGTAATCGGCAAGGCGATGCTGAGTCGGATATCTGGTTTATTAAAAACAACGAGTTACCGCGCAGCATTGGCGCAGCATGAAGGGGATTGGGCATGAAAGCGATCCGGATCGATGCCAGTGGTGGCCCGGAAGTGATGCAGTGGCAGGATATCACGTTGCCGCCGCCGGGGCCGGATGAGGTGCGGCTGCGCCACACGGCCATCGGGCTGAATTTCATCGACACTTATCACCGGTCGGGCCTTTATCCGATTGGTTTTCCGTCTGGGTTGGGGCTGGAGGCGGCCGGCGTGGTGGAAGCGGTGGGCGAGGGTGTGACGCTCACCGAGGGCACGCGGGTAGGCTATTGCTGGGGGCCGATTGGCGCCTATGCCACGCACCGCAACATCGCGGCGGCAATGCTGGTGGAGCTGCCCGATGGGGTGAGCGATGAGATGGCGGCGGCCGGCCTGCTGAAAGGCTGCACCACAGAGTTTCTGATTGAGCGTTGTGCCGAAGTGCGGCCCGGCGATACGGCACTGGTGCCGGCGGCGGCAGGCGGCGTGGGCCTGTTGCTGGTGCAGTGGCTGAAGCTGGTGGGCGCGCATGTGATCGCCGTGGCGGGGACGCCGCAGAAGCTGGCGCTGGCGGCAGCATATGGCGCGGATCATGGCGTGCTCGACACCAGTGATGTTGCCAAGGAAGTGCGGGCACTCACTGGCGGGCCCAATAGTGCTGGGGGCGTGGACGTGGTGTTCGACGGCGTTGGCAAGAACAGCTGGGAATCCAGCCTGGACAGTTTGAAACGGCGCGGGCTGATGATCAGCTTTGGCAATGCGTCGGGGCCGGTTGCGGGCGTCGATCTGGGCATATTGGCGCGCAAGGGATCGCTGTTTGCGACGCGGCCGACGCTGTTTGACTATTATACGTCGCCCGAGGAGCGGCAGGCTCATGCCGGGCGAGTGCTGCAATTGATGGCTTCTGGCGGCCTGAAGCTGGCGATCAACCAGCGTTACAAATTGGCCAATGCCGCCAAGGCACACGAGGATCTGGCGGCGCGGCTGACGACCGGATCGACGGTGTTGATCCCCTGATGCCAAGCCCCAGAGATTGCAGCCTTTTAGCGGGTTTTAATTGGTATGGATTGAAGAACCAGGGAGCAAAGCCTCCGGCGGGCAGGCCAGAGGCCAGCACTCAATTGTTTTTCCGCCCTATATTCCCAACCTTATTCGTCAGACGCACGCCAACGAAAGTGGGTCCAGGGGCTCAGCCCCTGGCCGCCGGAGGCACCTTTGCCCGGTAATTCCCTGCTATTACATGCCGATCATCGGCTGCACCACCGGCGCCATTTCCTGCATGCCTTCCCAGATCATCTTGAAGGCGACATAGACGATCACCACCAGGCCGACATAGGCGATCCAGCGGTAACGTTCGATATATTGGGCGATGATGTTGGCGGCGATGCCCATCAGGGCGACCGAGAGCACCAGGCCGGCGATCAGGATATCGGGGTGTTCGCGCGCGGCACCGGCGACGGCCAGCACGTTGTCGAGGCTCATCGAGACGTCGGCCAGCGCGACGCTCCAGGCGGCAGCGGCAAAGCTCTTGGCTGGCGGCGGGGCATCGGTGGCGATGAAATCATCCTTGTCGCCAGGTGCATCGATGAAGGCGCTGCGTGGGTTGATTTCGCGCCACATGCGCCAGGCCACCCACAACAGCAGCAGCCCGCCGGCAAGGATCAGGCCGACGATCTGCAGCAACTGGGTGACCATCAGCGCAAAGATGATGCGCAGCACCAGTGCGGCGATGATGCCGATCAGGATGACTTTCTTGCGCTGGGCCGCCGGCAGCCCGGCCGCAAGCGCGCCGACGACAATGGCATTGTCCCCCGCCAGCACGACGTCGATCAGCACCACCTGGCCAAAGGCAGACAGGGCTTCGGGGGCGAACAAGTGTGCGAGATCCATGGCGCCGATGTAGGGTGTTGCTGCGACCAGCGCCAGAGGGACTATTGGGGATTTGCCAGCACGGCGACCAGATCCGACAGATAATCACGGCCCTGCATCAGGCTTTGCACGCTGATGCGTTCGTTCAGGCCATGAATACCGTTGCCATCGGCGTCGATCATGGTGCCGGGCGCGCCATATACCGGAATGCCGATCGGGGTGATGTAGATGGCGTCGGTGGCGCCCGTGCTCATCATCGCCAGCATCGGCACGCCGGGGAAGTGTTTGGCGGCGATGCTGGTCATCGGGCCGATGATCGCCGGGTTCAGCGGGGTGGGCTTGGCGACCGGGCGGATCGGCAGTTTGAGGCTGACGCTCACCTTGGTGTTGGCGATGATCTTTTCCAGATCGGCCTTGAGCGCATTGGGATCGGTGCCGGGGAACATCCGGCAGTTCACGTTGGCGCGGGCGCGCTGGGCCAGGGCGTTTTCGGCGTGGCCGGCTTCCAGCAAGGTGGTGACGCAGGTGGTGCGCAGCACGCTGTGATTGGTCGGGTCCATCGAAACGATGCGATTGGCTTCGGCATCGGCTGGGTTGCTGAGCAGCCGGGCCATGGCGGGGCCAACGGGATCTGGCATCACCTTGGCCAGCGTGG